>CAZVSL010000623.1:0-3697 GCA_964629935.1 uncultured Calditrichaceae bacterium
ATGAAGGCAGTGGGGTCGGTCTCGCTTCCGACGAAGACATAGTCCGCAAAACTGCCGTTATCCATCTGGCCGTAAATCGCCCATTTGTAGCCTTCACCGCGGTCGACATACCAGCCGTCGTCGGTCGCCCGCTCCTTCTTTTCCTCCGACGGGTAGAGATAGTAGTTTGGATTGTGCAAGTCATCGGTTCGGACAATTTGAATAAATCCAACAGGGGCGAACTCGCCCGGTTTCGCACGACGCTCAAACCACACTTTCGCCGCCGCACCGTTTTGCGCGTAATCGTCGATGACTTGTAGAAAATCCAACCCGATATCCCCCAAAGGTTCCGTGGGTGACCCGGTTCCGGCTAAATCCTCAAGCTCATCATCACTGCAACCCTTCTCTTTTCCGCATGACGCCATGCATATGAGAACCATAAGACAAATGACTAAGACAACTCGCGGTTTAGCTGTCATGTTCATGATCACCTTTCCTCTCTCATTTAATTTGAACCCAAATTGAGCGATTCATGCAAGGAAATCTTCACCAATGGGTTGTATGAAGGGTGTTCACGCTTTAGCGTGCAATTCCCGCCGCCCGGGCAAGCTGAAGCTTGAACACCGAACCACCCCGCACAAGAGAATCGCTCGATTCAGGTTGAAGATAGTCTTCTCCCGCAGAACTTATTTTATTATGAGAAAATATTGGAAGGATTCTCTCATAATGAATTTGAAAAAGCGAGGATTATACGAGCTTGGTTATGACTTAGAAGCCTGCGTCTCCGCAGCCGCTTGCCAGAGAAAGGTTCAGTTTCGATAGGAGACGTTCGCGAGATGTATCTAAAACATAAGAAATAATGTCAGTGGATGCAAGAAAAATGCGTCAATGTGTTTGGCGGATTACCTTAGAGTCGGAATCTCACCGATCAGCATGAATCCAGAAACCCGCAAGCCTTGTCCCGCTGAAATGAAAGAGCATTCTACCCGCCATCTATCCATTGTACCAACGGATGGAGCCATTCTTTATAAGGCTTATAAAGAAAGCCGTGGCCATTGCCCATGTTGAGCTTGATTTCTTTGTAGCCCGACAAACACGGCTGCTTTTCAAAATAGCTGTCACAGGAACCGTATGAATCGGACTGTTCATATATAGAAAGAAAGTTGCCACACAATTGGATTTCATCCTCGGTGTAGTGTTGCAGATAGGCATCCCAGCTTGCTTCGCGGCAGATGCCGAGAACGGCATAGTTAATCTGCCGATTCTTGACTCGGATTGCGATGTCGAGCGTCATGCCTGCGCCCATGGAGGCGCCGACAACCGTGATATGCTCAGGGGCGACTCCGGATTTCAGCAAGGTATTGATTTGCTGCGCCACCTGGCCGGCATATTCCAGCAAGTCCGTATCCCCGGGCCTCGCCTCACTGATGACGTTAAAGCCATAGCTTTTCAGCGTATCCAGTATGCTGGTGTATTCGTACCGGCCCCAGTGCGGACTGACCGCATCGATGCCGCGGGACTGAATGATGCCGCCGTGCAGGTAAAAGAGATATTTTTTAGAGCTGTCAATTTCTGCCGGAATGGACGGGCTGATGGTTTGCGCCATAGCATTTGCAAAGCACTGAAAAAAGACTACAAGCACAATCAGCGATTTCATATCAGATTCCTCTGCTCAGCGGTGAGTTTTGAATTGACTGGCGCCAATATGGCGGTATCAATCCGGCCGCGCCGGCGCATGTGCAACATGGGCTCTGGCCGTGGAAACGTTTCTTGCAGGGTCCCCCATCCAATAACCTTGCGAAGGTTCGAAACCTTCGCAAGGTGATCCATCCAACTGCTATTCTTCCAATTCCTTGAACTCACCTACTTTCTTCATGAATGTATAAATCGCGAAGATGCCGATGAGCGTATGCGCGGCAAGAGCGTACCAGACGTATTCCGGATGGCCGCGATCGGCGAAGTAGCCATACATGGGTGTGTAGATCAAGCCGCTGAAGGCGCCCAGGCCGACCGCCAGGAAATTGGTGCCCATATACAGACCAGCTTTCTCCTTCGGTGCAATCCACATGATGTATTCCTGGATGCGCGGCGAGGCTACCATTTCACCAATGGCGAACAGAAAGATACCCATCAGCACCCAGGCCGGCGCCGTGACTTTCGACACGCCAATGACCACGAAGCCCACCACTATGACAAACAATCCGAACAGAAAGGTAAAAATCGCATTGGCTTTCTCAGCAAAACGGGAGACAACAATCTGGAATATCATGATGATATAACCCGTATGCGCCACGGTCTCGCCCAGCAATCGCGGCACGCCCTCCTCATCCACCGCAGAGAAAATGCTGGCGAAGCCCGTACCAAAGACGGATTGCAGGTTCTGATACAAACGAGCCGTGTCGAGGTTGGTGTCGATAAAGATCGCCATGAGGTTAAAAAAGGCCCAGAAAGGAATCCAGAAAAATACCCCCAGGAAAAGCAGCAGGGAGGCGAACTTGCCGTCTGACAAGGCCGTGACCATGTCTTTGAGCTTTGACTTAAGCGTGGCGCCTTCGATCTCACGTTCCGGTTCTTTGTAGAAGAAAATGGTGATGAGCAGCATCAAACCAATGCCGATAGCCGCGGCCATGAAAGCATAGTTCCATGAAATCGCACGCAATTGGCCGGCGATGATGGGACCGAACGAAGCGCCGACATTTACCATGGCATAGAAAATACCGAAGCCAAGAGTCTTATTGGTTTTGTCCGTCACAGCCCGTACCGTGCCGGAAATCAGCGGCTTGAAAATGCCAGCCGCCAGACCGATGCTGAGCATGGTCAGCGCAATACCGGAAAATGATTTTGTAATCAACAATAGCAGAATGGATGGCAAATACGCCAGGTAAGAGACGATAAGCACTTTCTTAAAACCGAACCGGTCGGCGAACGTGCCGGCAATGACCGGAACCATATAAGAAAAAAACAGAAAGATCGTTTGCACCATACCCAAATCAGCCGCACTGAAACCCAGCGACTTCATGTAGATGCCGAAACCCATGTAGATGCCGTAGTAGGCAAATCGCTCCAGGACCTCGATTGTGTTCGCTACCCAGAAGACCGGGGGAAATGCTGTTCGCTTTTCGTTACTCATGTTGCGCTCGCTAAATTAGGTTCACTACAAACCGGAAAACGAAAACCTTATACCATATACCATATACCATATACCATATACCGTTATACCGTTGAAAGTCCCAGGTTTTGGAATTCCGATTTCGGTTCATTTGATTAGCAGCAAATCCGTTTGCGGTGTTGAGATGTATTCGGCTCCGTCAGCGGTGACAACCGCCATGTTCTCGATCGTGACCACGCCATACCCTGGCACCGTGAGTCGCGGTTCGATGGTAAATACCATACCTTCTTCCAGTTTTTCGAAAGGCTTATTGGCATACTTTTCCCAGGCAGGGCCAAGCAGTGCGGTGCCGTCGTGGGCAAAACGTCCTACCTGATGACCCAGGCCGTGCGGAAATTCTTCATAGCCGTTCTGCACGATGTGGTTCCGCGCCGCCGTATCCGCTTCGATGGCTTGCACGCCCGGCTTCATCGCCTGCCGCGCCAGCTCGATGGCCTCGACTATGGTTTCGAAGCCCTTTTGCACCGGTTCCGGCGCTGTGGTTTCGCCTTCTTTCAGCACGTAGAAAGTACGCTGCAGATCAGAACAATAGCCCTGGTAGCGCATGCC
>CAZVSL010000624.1:0-3694 GCA_964629935.1 uncultured Calditrichaceae bacterium
GCATGCGATGGGCTCACCTAACGCGTGTTCCAGCGGCGTGCTCTTTTTAAGCTTGAACAGATACTCTTCATCGGCAGCAACATACTCGGCATAGCCTTTGCCTTCGGACCAGACGGCAACGTGGTCGCCGGAGGCGACCGAAGTCACGTCAGCGCCAACCTCGGTGACAACGCCGGCCACTTCATGACCGATGAATCGTGGAAACTCGAGTCCCTTCGCCTTGCCCTCCCACATATCCAGTTCGGAAGTGCAGATGCCGCAGACTTTAATCTGCACCATAACCTGGTGGGGAGCGATCTCAGGTTTATCCCGCTCCTCGACCACAAACTTCTTTGGTTCCTGCAGAATTGCTGCTTTCATAACATAAATCTCACGTCATAAATTGGTCCCGGGAGCGCGCTTGCGGGCGCTCCCGGGACGGTATCAGGAGGCATTATTTGACCAGTAACATCTTCTTGGTTGCCACCAGTTTGTTGTCAACTCTCAGTTGGTAGAAATACAGACCGCTGGCAGCATTTTCGGCGTTCCACTGCACAATATACTGTCCGGAAGGCTGGCCGCCCTCGAAGAGGGTCGCTACCTTTTGTCCGAGCACATTGTGCACGGTCAGCTCGACAAGCGCCTGTTGTCTCAGGTCGTATTGGATGCTGGTGCGCGGGTTGAACGGATTCGGATAGTTTTGCTTGAGGGCAAAGTTCTCCGGCACAAGCTCCGTGTCGGAATCGCGCACGCTGGTCGCCATGTCGACGAAGAACAGCGTGCCGAAACTCTTGGCCCGGCGCATGATATCGCCTGCGATAAAATCAGATGGGTAGCCCTTGGTTGTGTCCGAAGGCTGCGGATGCCAGGCGAAGAAAGCATAAGTGCACTCGCCGAATTCGTTTAAGAAAGTGGTGTCAGGCGTGGCCGTTGCGCCGGCGCCGTTGAAGCCGATGCGCGTATTAAGCGCGGCCTGTGGCACATACGCTCCCATCTCAACGCCCCAGATGAAGTTGTCTTCATCCACAAAGATCGAGCCCTGCACCCAACCAGAATCCGCCGGCACAATATCTTCGCCAAAGTTCAATGTGATGGCATCGCGCCAGATCTTGTAGGCATAGGGTCCAAGCGCCGGCGCGTTTTCAGGGGCGCCGCCGAAACTCTCGTCATAGAAACCCGTCTCCGGATCGTCGCCGCGCATCTGCGGATCGAAGCCCAGCAGAATTTGCTCGCCGCCGCCAGGATTGCCTTCCGGTCCCCAGCAGAACTCCTGAAAATCCTCGAGGCGAACGTAGACATAAACCCAGTCCTCTGACCACAACACTCTGGAGTCGGTGACGTTGTCCTGCACCGGGTTGCCCGACCAGGCGCCATCCCAGAATGCCGCGATGTCAAAGCTGGCGGCGTCATTCCACTCGGGTTCATTGGCGACGCCGTCAAGGGTTAGCGCACCCGGAGAAACGTACGGCACCTGCAGCTCATCCCCGATGCCATACTGGCCGGGGCCGCCGATAAACGTGAGCTGGCCAAAGCTTCTGGCATCGCGCATCAGGTCGCCGGCAATAGGTTCCTGCGGAAAGCGGCCTTCATCGAAATCTTCGGGCGTCGGGTGCCAGGCGAAGAACGCATAGGTGCACTCACCGAATTCGTTCAGAAAAGCTGTATCCGGTGTTGCCGTCGCGCCGCCGATGTTGAAACCGATCATCGAGTTGGTTTGAATGCGCGGCATCCAGAGCGCCAGCTCAACACCCCAGATGAAGTTATCTTCATCAACCAGGATGCTGCCATCCACCCAGCCGGAATCAGCCGGAACGACATCAGCGCCGAAATTCAGGGTTACAGCGTCGCGCCAGATTTTGTACACGAACGGTCCCTGATCCGGGGCGTTTTGCGGTGCGCCGCCAAACGATTCATCATACAGGCTATCGCCGGCGACAGTGCGGTCGATGCCGATCAATATTTGTTCCCCGCCTCCGGGGTTGCCGTCAGGTCCCCAGCAGAACTCTTGAAAATCTTCAATGCGAACATAGACGTACAGCGTATCGTGCGTCCACAATAGTTTGGTTTCCGTTACATTATCCTGCACCGGGTTTCCGGACCAGGCGCCATCCCAAAACGCAGCAATATTAACCGTGGCTGCATCATCCCATGCCGATTCATCAGCGTTGCCATCGAGAACAAGGGTACCCGGCGCGACGTACGGCACATCGACATTGTCACCGACGCCGTAGTACTGCTGCGCCACAACAGGGGTCATAAAAACCATAATCAAGACGCACACCAGAAGGATGTTTTTGACTTTCATGAAAGTCCCTCCAATTAAGGTGAGTTACTCAAAACTTTCGCAACTAATGACCACAAAAGCTGGCTCTTATCACCTCCTCTCCATGTTTCCAGGCTAATCTTTCAAGCCCGTCAGGGCAATGCCTCGTATGAAGTATTTTTGTGCGAAAAAGAAAACGATCAAAATCGGCAGTGTGGCCGTGACCGAGCCGGCCATGAGCTTGTCCCATTCCGTCGTGTAGCGGTCGCGAAATATGGCCAGGCCGAGCTGCACGGTGCGCATTTCTTCCGAATTGACCACGATCAATGGCCAGAGAAAATCATTATAGAAATACATGAAAATGAAGATGGCCAGCGTCGCCAGAGCCGGCTTTGATAACGGTATGATGATACGCCAAAGGACGCCGAAGCGGCTGCAGCCATCTATAAAGGCGGCGTCCTCCAACTCGCGCGGAATGGTCATGAAGAACTGCCGCAACAGGAAGGTCCCGAATGCCGACGCCAGCCCGGGAACAATGAGTGCGGCATAGCTATCGATCCAGCCGAACCAGTACAAAATCATAAAGGTCGGGATCATGGTGACCTGCCCCGGAATCATCATGGTGCCCAGGAACAGCAGGAACAACGCATCCCGGCCCCAGAAACGCAGCCGCGCAAAGGCGTAGGCAGCCATCGAACAGGTGATGAGCTGGCCAAGCGTGCAGGCCGAGGCAACAACAAGCGTGTTGAGGTAGTACCTGCCAAACGGCGCCGCCTGAAAGGCATTGCTGTAGTTTTCGAAGCGGAATTCGCTCGGTATCCACTGCGGTGGAAACTGCAGGATTTCACTCATGTCCTTCAGGGAAGTCATGATCATCCAGATGAATGGACCGAGGGTCGCGATAGCCGCCAGATAGATGGCTATGTGAAACAGGATGGAACGAATACGCTTCCAGCTTATTGTTGCGGTCGCAGCCATAGATCACACCGTATAATGCACGCGTGAGCGCATAAATTTGAATTGAATTAAGGTGAAGATAAAGATGATCGCAAACAGGCAATATGCGATCGCCGAAGCATAGCCCATATCAAAAAACTTGAACGCATGTTCGTACAGATAAAAGACCAGCACTTTGGTTTTGCCAAGCGGTCCGCCTTGCGTCAGCACATAGACGATGTCGAAAACCTGAAACGACGCGATCAACGACATCACCAGAATGAAAAACGTCGTCGGACTGAGCAAGGGCAGGGTGATATGCCAGAATTTCGACCACTGGCTGGCGCCATCGATTTCCGCGGCCTCATAGTAATGCTCGGGGATGCCCTGCAAACCGGCCAGGTACAACACCATGTTGACGCCAAATGTCTTCCAAACGCCCATCAGAATCAATCCGGACATGGCCGCTGCCGGATCATTGATCCAGTTTATGGAGGGCAGTCCTGCTTTCATCAG
>CAZVSL010000625.1:0-3668 GCA_964629935.1 uncultured Calditrichaceae bacterium
AGAAACAACCCAATCCAGGTTATGCGAAATCAACAGCACGGTCTTGCCGGCTTCATGCAGCTCCTGCACAACTTCGGTAACGGCGCGCACGCCGAGCCAATCGAGGCCGGCTGTGGGTTCATCCAGCGCGAGGCCTTCGGGCTGCATGGCCAGCACGCCGGCCAGCGCAACACGGCGCTTTTCGCCCTCGCTCAATTGAAACGGCGCCCGCAGGCGGTAGCGCTCGAAATCGAGACCAACCTGGCGGCAGCTCAGCCTGACCCGCTCTGCGACCTCGCTCGCGGGCAGCGCCAGATTTCGCGGGCCGAACGCGATGTCTTCGAAAACCGTGTCTGCAAACAACTGGCTCTCAGGAAACTGGAAAACCAGGCTTAGCTTGCGCCGGATGGCAGTCAAATCCGCTGATTTACTATGCAGAGCCACGCCGTCAATGCAAACCCTGCCGCTGTCCGGCCGCAGCAGTCCGGTGAGGTGCTGCATGAGCGTGGTCTTGCCGGAGCCGGACAAGCCGACAAGCGCCAGGAGCTCTCCCGCCCGGATATCGAGTTTGATATCCTGTAACACGGGCTCGGGTCGTGCACCCGGCGTTTTATGGCGAAAGGATAGATTTGTGATCTCGATATGCAAGATAGGCAGTCGCTCAAATTCTTAGGTAAACAAAGTTTATATGGAGACAACATAACAAGACTATCCCTGAAAAGCAACCGTGCGCCTGAGCCGGCCAGGATTGACGGATGCAAGAAGCGTGCGCTCCTTGCTTTTTGCTTGACTTCACAGATATTTTTGTATAATTTAACAGTCGGATCATAACAGTCCAGACAACATGGAAGCCGTGCACAAAAACGAAATTCGGCCAAGCGTTGTGGCCGGTTTCTTCTATCCGGACGCACGCAAACAACTTGCGCTCGAGCTCGAAGCCCTGCTACACACCGCACCGCCGCCGGAGTTGGAAGGAAATCTCAAAGCGCTGGTGACGCCCCATGCCGGGTATCGCTATTCCGGACAGGTAGCTGCCACAGGCTTTCGACACCTGCAAAACCTCGATGCCGCGGTCGTGGCGGTCGTTTCTCCCAGTCATCATGATTTTTTCCCGGGGATTTCAGTCTTCAACGGCAAAGCCTACAAGACACCGCTCGGACTGGCGCCTGTGGCTTCGGACCTGGCAACGGCGCTGATCGAGGCCGACACCAGCATACGCTCGTCGTGGTTAGGCCATCGCAAGGAGCATGCACTCGAGGTGCAACTGCCGTTCATTCAATTGATGCTCCCGAAAGCCAAAATCATACCAATCGCCATCGGACATCAGGATTATGAGCTCTGTCGCCGGCTTGGGGAGACGCACTCATCGTGGCTACTTCCGATCTGTCTCATTTCCATCCTTATTATGATGCTGTAGCCATAGACGCACGGACGAGCAAGCTCATAGCAGGCTTCGACGCCGCACGCTTCCATGACGCCATCCGAAAAAAAATCTGTGAAGCCTGCGGCGCAGGTCCGATCGTTGCCGCCATGGTTGCAAGTCGCGGGCTCGGCGCCAACCATTCTCGTGTGCTGATATATCAAAACTCCGGGGATGTCTCGGGCGATTACTCAAAGGTGGTTGGTTATCTGACGGCGGCATTTTACGAATCCGATTGACCAGCAAGCACGCAACGGAGACAGGGGCTGTGTTCAAAATTGCCCGAAAAAGATTGCAGAAGCGAGAACAGTTGAGCTTGTTGCAGTTTGCCCGCGCAACGATTACCGCAAAACTGCGGCACGAAATGCCGCCGCTGTTTCAATACCCAACGCATCCTTTCGATCTGAAGCGCGGCGTGTTTGTGACATTGACCAAAAACAAGAAATTGCGCGGCTGCATTGGACTGGTGCACGGAGTCAAACCGCTTTACGAAGCGGTCGCCGACGCCGCGGAGTCGGCTGCGTTTGCGGACCCGCGCTTTCCACCGCTGGAGCTGAAAGAGTTGCCGAAAATCAAAATCGAAATCTCAGTAATCTCACCACTGAAGCGCGTAAAATCCATGTCGCAGGTTAAGGTTCCCAAACACGGCGTCATGCTGCGACATGGCGAGGCCAGCGGGATTCTGCTGCCACAGGTGGCTGCCAAAAACAAGTGGAACACGCAAACCCTGTTAGAGCATGTGTGCCTGAAGGCGGGCCTGCAGAAAGGCTCGTGGAGAGACGCCACAACCGAACTTATGGTTTTTGAAGCGCAGATATTTGCAGAACCCCCCGACGCAACAAGATAGAAAAGGAAAGCTGATTGCCCTACCTGCCGGAATTCAAACTACGAACACGCACCTCTCTTGAGGAAATTGAAAGAGCCACAGTTGCGCCTTTCGGGAAGAGCAGCAAAGGCAGCCATGCCACCCGACGGCATCGGGAGCGTGAACATCCTTACCGAACTGCCTTCCAACGCGACCGAGACCGTATCATCCATTCGCGCGCGTTCAGGCGCCTGAAACACAAACGTCAGGTTTTTTTGCCTTCGGAGAGCGATCACTACCGGACGCGATTGACCCATACGCTTGAGGTTGCTCAGCTTTCACGCACCATGGCGCGCGCGCTTGGTCTCAACGAAGACCTGGTAGAAGCCATCGCCCTGGGCCACGACCTCGGGCATACGCCCTTTGGTCATCTCGGGGAAGCGATTCTCAACAAGATCATGAGCGGCAAGGTTCTGTTTCAGGAGCAGACAAAGGCGGCGGAATTTGGCGGCTTCAAACACAATTATCAAAGCGTACGCGTGGTCGACGAAATCGAAAGAAAATATGCTTTTAAGGGTCTTAACCTGACGGCGCCGGTGCGGGAAGGCATGCTCAAACACACACGTTTGAAACGCGGGCAAATCTACTATGACGTCTTCCACTACGATGGGCTGCGCTTTGAAGTGGACATGGCGACTACCCTGGAAGGCCAGGTTGTCGCGCTCAGCGATGAGATCGCGCAGCGCACCCACGATCTCGAAGATGGCATCCGCGCCGGCATCGCAGACATAAACAAGGTACGCGCGCTTAAGATCATCAAAAAAGTGGAACAGCGGCTGCATTTGACGCACGCGGACGCGGCCGACGACTATGTCTTCGTCGGCCTTGTGATCCGCGAGTTGATCAATCTGCTCGTCGACGATGTCATCAAGCAAACATTGAAAAACGTGCGGGATTTCAACCAGCGCAAGAATCGCATGTATGATTTCGACGAGGAGTTGGTTCATTTCAGCGCAAGTGTGGACAAACTGCAACAGGAATTAAACAAATTCATCTATCGCGAAATAATCAATCTGTCCCGCGTGAAGTGGTCGGACGAATTGGGAGAGAGACTGCTGTTCCGCCTGTTTGAGGCTTACTTTCGCTATCCCGAGACCTTGCCAGCGTCATTGCTGGCCGGTGAGCTCAAAACTACCCCCGAACAACTGGCACATGCTCCGGATCGCAAAGCCGCACTGCGCCAGAACGCCACATTCTTTCGCGCCATCTGCGATTACATCGCCGGCATGACCGACGCCTATGCGGTTAGCGAGGCCAGACGTCTTGCGCAACAAGACCGTATCAAAATAGACGACCTGAGGCTCGAGTCTGCCCTGGGCCATCTGAGATAGGGTGTAAGACAGGGTGTTAAACCGAATTCAAAAAAGGCTGTCGTTTTGTACTCAAACCAATCGATTTATCGAT
>CAZVSL010000626.1:0-3652 GCA_964629935.1 uncultured Calditrichaceae bacterium
CCAAATCCCGAAGCAACGTATGCGCTAACACCGCTCCAGTATACGGATGATTGTAGCGATTGAAGACGTTGCCGATATCATGCAAATATCCGGCAATGGCACAAAGCTCTGCCTCGCGTTCTTCAATGCCGAGCTCAAGTAAGGTTTTCCTCCCTGTTTTGGCGACCAGACCGCAATGTCTTGGACCGTGCTCAGTGAAACCGACTACCGCCAGGTTCTGATCCGCGCGTTTGATGTAGGCCCGTATGTTGGGGTCTTTCTTTACGTCTTCGAGAGTGATAATCTTGTTCATTCTAATATGCTCCGAAACTACTTCTATTTCTATTCTGTCTCAATCAAGAAAGGATTGTACTTTAATTCCTGGGCAATAGTTGTAGCGGGCCCATGTCCCGGAAAGATTGTTACATGTTCTCCTAAGGGTAATAATCGGTTTTTGATACTGTGCATCAGCGTATGATAGTTCCCACCGGGCAAATCTGTACGTCCGATTGAACCTGAAAATAACACATCACCGGAAAAGGCAGCACCCTCAGCAGAAAAAGTCACGCTGCCCGGTGAATGGCCGGGTGTATGGATGACCTGAAATTTGTGCGTGCCAAATGCAATTGACTGACCATCCTTAATATACATGTCGACCCTGGGAACTCCGGATACTGACATACCAAAGGCAGCAGCCTGCGCCGGCAGATTATCCAACAAGAACTGATCATCCGCATGCATGAGGACGGGCACATCGTAATTGGTTTTAAAGGCAACAAGCTCCTTGACGTGGTCCAGATGCCCATGCGTGAGAAGTATGTACTTGATGTCGAGGCGTTTCTCGCGTACCTTGCTAACAATGCGCGGGATGTCATCACCGGGATCGATAACGACGCCCTCATTTGTCTCCGCGCAGCCGACGACGTAGCAGTTCTCAGCGAATACTCCCGTTTCAAGACATTCGATAATCATACTTGTGTTATGTACCCAGTTAGTTTCTTCAATTCTGCAACTGTCTGATATGGAACGGTATATTTGCCCAGGGTTTCTTCGCCCTTTGTGCCGCCATGGAAATCAGAGCCGCCTGTTATTTGCAAACCGTGGTTCTCCGCGAGATTGCGATAAAAACGCGTCTTCTCAGCGCGGTGTTTGGGATGCACGGCTTCAAGGCACGGCACACCAAGCTTGATGAGAGTCATAACATCCCGATCCGAAAGCTGAATTCCAGGATGGGCGATAGAGCAGACGCCGCCCGCTGAGTGAATCAAGTCCTGGGCTGTCTCGAAGTCAATGCTGTATTTCCGGATATTAGCGGGCTTGCCATCTCCGAGGTACTTGTCAAAAGCTTGCTGAAAGGACTTCACATAACCGTGCTCCAACAGCACGTTTGCCACATGCGGGCGACCGACAGATCCGCTTCCGGCTTTTTCCATAACATCATCAAAGTGAATGGATAGGCCTTCTTGCGCAAGCTTATTCACAATGCTGCGGGCGCGCTTCAGCCGCTCTTCCCTGAAGAGTGAAAGATACCTGATCAGGTTAGCGTCCTCAAAGTCGAAGCAATACCCCAGAATGTGCACATCCTGTCCGTTGAAGCTGATGCTAAGCTCAACCCCCGGCAGGACTTCTACGCCTTTGCTGTAACCATAGTGAATAGCTTCCGAGATAGCACTGATTTCATCGTGGTCGACGATAGCAACTGCGCGCAAACCGAGGGCATGCACTTTGTCGATCAATTGAATCGGAGAAAAGTAACCATCTGAATGGGTTGTATGCAGATGCAAGTCTGCATCCCCATGTATCGAAAAATTCATTGTCATTCCTAAACTTTGGGCAGCGTCACGCCAACCTGACCCTGATACTTACCCATTTTATCCCCATAAGAGGCGCTGCACATTTCATCCCCTTCGAAAAAGAGGATCTGGGCAATACCTTCACCGGAATATATTCTCGCTGGCAAAGGCGTTGTATTAGAAATTTCGAGAGTGACATAGCCTTCCCAGCCTGGCTCAAGTGGCGTCACGTTTGTAATGATACCACATCTTGCGTAGGTTGATTTGCCCACACAAATCGTCATGACATTCCGCGGGATCTTAAAATATTCGATCGTGCGCCCCAGTGCGAATGAATTTGGCGGGATAATACAAACGTCGCCCTCATAGTCAACAAAAGATTGAGGATCGAAGTTTTTTGGATCGACGATAGTTGAATTAAGGTTCGTAAAAATCTTGTATTGATCAGCAATTCTGATGTCATAACCATAGGATGATAACCCAAACGAAATCACGTTGTTGCGCACCTGGTGATCAACAAACGGATTGATCATCTCTTGTTCTAACGCCATCTTTTTTATCCAGTTATCAGCTTTTATAGCCATCGGCACCCTCCTCAGTTACTCTTATTCGACCCTTTCCGTCCTTTACTTTAAGCCTCAGCTACCTGTGCTTTCTTTAATGCCAGGTGTGAAACCCAAATACTGATTTCATAAAGCAACACCAGCGGACCGGCGAGAAGCAGTTGAGTGAAAATGTCGGGCGGCGTGATGACCGCAGAAATCACAACCATGGTGACAATCCCGTGACGTCGGTAATGACGCAAAAACGGTGGCGTCACAAGTCCGATTTTTGTTAGGAAAAAGGACAAGATCGGTAGCTCAAAGATGATACCGAAAACCAAAATCAACATAGTGATAAATTGTAGATACTCGTTAACTGAAATCGTAGCGATCAGATCAGCGGTTTCAAAGCTGAGTAAGAACCGTAGACCGAACCTTAAAACAACGAAATAACAGAACAGCGCCCCCACCAGGAAACATAAGGTTGAAAAAAAAACAACCACGGGGACATATTTCTTCTCCTTGTCGAGTAGTCCCGGAACAACAAATCTCCAGAACTGATAAAACACAACCGGAAGCGCCACCAGGAAGCCGGCAAAAACCGAAAGCTTGATGCGTATCATGAATCCACCGGTCGGCGACAAGAAAATGAGCTTTTGACTTTCAGGCTTATTTAAGTGCCGGAGAGCGTCATTGTAAGGAGCTATCAGCAGATTGAGGATGAATTCGGAGAAAAAATAGACACCCACACTTGTAGCAACAACAGCCACGATTGACTTCACAAGACGCCATCTGAGCTCCTCGAGATGGTCGAGGAATGGCATCTCTTCACCAGCTAATCTCTCTCTCATATTAACACTATACATAAAAGAGCAGATAGTGACTGGACCGTCAGGCTATCTGCTCTTGGTTTCCGCGGTTTGGTTACCTGGTAGCTATTTTCTGAGCTCTTCAAGTTCGCTCAAAAATTCATCTTTGTCCTGAAAATTTCGATAAACAGATGCAAACCTGACATAAGCAACCTCATCCAACTCGCGCAAGAACTGGATAACCAACTCACCGATCTCTCTTGATTCCACTTCATCCTGGGACTTATCCCTCAGGATGCCCTCGATCTGGCTGACTATCTTGTCAAGCTCACTGGTCGGGATAGGGCGTTTTTTGCACGCAATCAGCAAGCTTAGCTTAAGCTTCTCGTGGTCATAAGGTTGCCGACGGCCATCAGACTTGATCACCATCAACGGCGCTTCCTCAACATGTTCCTTGGTGGTAAAGCGCCTGCTACATTGAAGGCATTCACGGCGTCGACGCACAACGCGCCCTTCGCTGCTGGCCCGG
>CAZVSL010000627.1:0-3648 GCA_964629935.1 uncultured Calditrichaceae bacterium
GAGGGCGCCGCCGTAGTTTTCCAGGGTGTATTTGAGGGCGGCGTAGGCGTTGATGACACCTGCACCTGTGCCAGGGTCAGTTAGATCTGTGGCTGCCGATTCAATTATACTGTAAATCCATGAATTTGTTAATTTAGGATTTATAGACAGAATCAGAGCTGCAAGCCCTGCAACATGTGGTGTCGCAAACGATGTGCCTGAATTAGTACCGTAGTACGAATCATTCGTGCCAAGTGCTACATAAACATCAACTCCCGGGGCCACAACATCTGGCGTGTCCTCCGTATAATTGCTATCAAGAGCGCGATTTCCTTCGCTGTCAACAGAGCCAACTGAGAATACATTAGAGTATGCAGCGGGCCAAACATCATCACCAATCTCCGGCCACCTTGATAGTGAGTCTGTAGTCACGTTTCCTGAAGCTGCAACATATACAATGCCTGGTCCGTTACGCCCGGATTGGCTTCCGACGGTGATCTCGTCGCTGATTGGCGTCGCTTGGTTGCCATTCTTGAAACCAATACTCATTACGACTATGTCCGCATGCTCAGTCCTCGCGTACTTAAGGCCTCTTGCGATGGAAGCAACATCTGAAGATGAGAGCGCATCAGAATATGGCGTTCTTATCACCATAAGTCGAGAGCCACTATGGCCGGAAAAGCCTCCGCCTGCTACCCCTGCGATCCCTTTGTCGTTGTTCGTCTGACCACAACAAACGCTCGCTACTTGCGTGCCGTGTATTTTGCCCCCCACAAATAGAGCTTGTTGTTGGGTTGTTCCATGAGTTTCTGTGTAAATGCCATGGATATCATCGTAGTAGTTATTATTGTCATCATCTACGTTAGGAGAGCCAGTGTATTCAACATCATTTATCCATAGCTGGTTCGTTAAATCCTCCTGTGTAGTTCTGACGCCATCATCTAGCACCGCGATGGTAACTGCATCGTTTCCGGAAGTGATATCCCAGGCTTCTTTCATATTTATCAGAGAAAAATAGTCCGCTTGATCCGAAAAATGCGTGTCGCTCGGGTCTGAGGTAAAGATGACCACCTTGTAATTTGGTAGGGCTGATATGACCTCATCAATATCCCTGAAATCCCTTGTGACCGCCGGCACAGTGGCTTGCGATTTGAATCGCGCTATATACCAGCCACGCAAATCAGGATGTTTATCATCAAAAATCGACTCCAGTTTATCAATCTCATGTCTTTGAGACAATTCGTTGAACCACGCCTTTTCAGTCGTAACTCGCTCATTTTCCACCGCAACATCTTCGAAAGGTAGATCAATTTTGAAAAGAAACTCTTGAGCTAAGAAGTCAAGCTCGGCTTGTCCGAGAGCTGTAGGTTGTCGCGCAAATAGAAACAGAACAACAACAAGCCAAGCACTTATCCTGATGATAGTATTCATCGTGCTTTCTCCTCCTTTGTGGTAAGTGTATCAGTTTAAGTTAAGGTAAATGTATCACCTTCCTAACAGCAACCCTTCGATTAGCCGATATAGTGACGAAATAGACCCCAGCGGGCACCTGCTGTCCTGTACCATCCTGGCCGTTCCAAAACAGGCGATAGCGGCCCTGTGTCTGTTGCGAATGCTGTAAGTTTCTGACTCTCTGACCAAGGATATTATAGATATCGATCTCTACCTCGGTCGTCGAAAACAACTCGTATTCTATGGTCACACGGGCTTCCTGAGCTAACAACTTGCTTGTCGTTGTTCTTAAAGAGAATGGATTGGGATAGACCGGGAATAAACGAAAATCCTTTGGCTGATTTCCAGGCTCTGGCTGTACAGACGTGATCACATCTAGTTGGTAAATGCCAAAACTGTTCAACGCAAGCAGGTTTTGTCTGTGATTTTGCGTTAGTACGATCTGATGTATCCGACTAAAAGGTAACCCTCCACTAAACTCATCCCAATTCATCCCGAAATCAGTAGAACGAAAAACCCGACTGGTGAAAAGAGCTTCAAAGTGGCTCACTATCCGCAGACCGCCCAACACACTCTGGTCCGAAGCAAAAGAGGACACCTCGTCGTTATCGGGTAACTGTAGTCTCTCCCATGTCTGTCCGCCATCACGGCTCAAACGAAGTTTGCCGAAGTCATCCAGGGAAGATGATGTTGCAGTAAGAACCAGGTTGGTGTCTACCCTCGAAACAGCCACAGAAGCAAGGTTGAGGCTGTCTTGTCCAATTTGCATCCAGTGTTCACCGGCATTGGTGCTCTTATACAAACCTGAAGAGGTCGTAAGATACATCGTTTCCGGTTTAAGCGGATTGAATGCTAAATCCGTAATCACCTTAGGTCCGACCGCCGCAGACCAGGTTTGAGCACCATCGCTACTCTTTCGCAGGCCGTCCCAGAGCATCCATGGACCCTTGCGAAGGTTGACAACCTTCGCAAGGGTTTGTTACCTCACCAAAACCAGCTTCCGGCTCCACGCCAAACAGCCGTCGGCTAATTCAGTTGCATGTGAGCCGCATTATTTATAGTTTATATGCATTCGATGACATATCCATCCGATGGCTCCAGGCCATCGGATGGATGGAATCTTCACACAACCAGAACATGAAAACCAGGCAGAAAACACCAAAAGCCAAAAAGCTTAGCTTTGCGACCGACTTTCCAGCGCACAGCACGGACGACTGGCGTAAGGCAGCCGAGGCGCTGTTAAAAGACACACCGTTCGATATCCTGCGTACACAAACGCCGGAAGAAATCGAGCTGCAGCCGATTTACTTTGACGCACTACAGACAATTTCAGTGCCCGCCAGGCAGACGGCAGCTTTGCCAGCCGCAAATGCCTGGCGCATCGCCCAGGAAATCCGCGGCCACGCTGCCGGGGACTGCAACCGTAACCTCAGGCATTACCTTGAAGCTGATCTGGCTGCTGTCAATCTCATCCTCGATGATTTATCCCGCCGCGGGCTGGATGTGAGTGAGTGGCAGGCGGGCGCACAGCAGCATAGCGGCCTCTCTCTCAGCAGTTTGCGTGATTTGGAGATCGCTTTGCAGGACGTGGATTTAGCCAACGCGCCCGTGCATCTTGAAGTCGGGAGCAGCGGACTGGCTGTTGCGGCTTTTCTTGCTGTATGGGCGCAAGAGTATGGGCGTGAGCTTGCCGCCCTGACAGGCAGCCTCGGTTGTGATCCACTGGCAGAGCTGATTCGACAGGGCAGCCCGCCGTGTTCAACTGCAGAACTTTTCCGCGAGATGGCCTGCCTCACAAGTTGGGCGAGTCAAGACGCGCCCGGTCTTAAGACTGTTCTTGTCGATGCCCGGCCTTACCATGAAGCCGGCGCCAATGCTGTGCAAGAGCTGGCGTGCGCGCTGGCAACGGGTGTCTGCTACATCAGAGAGTTACAAGAACGCGGTGACAACCTTTCAACCGACGACATTGTGTCACGCATGCGCTTTGCGTTCGCCGTCGGACCCCATTTCTTCATGGAAATCGCCAAGTTACGAGCCGCCCGAAGACTTTGGTCGCAGATTGTCAGGGAATTTGGCAGCTCGCACGCGCAAGAGATCATGGACATCCATGTGTCGACTTGCAAACGCACGAAAAGCGCGCTGGATTCGCACACCAACATGCTGCGCGCCACAATCGAGGCGCTGGCTGCGGTCTTCGTTGGCTGCGATAGTTTACAC
>CAZVSL010000628.1:0-3647 GCA_964629935.1 uncultured Calditrichaceae bacterium
GTCGTACCAGCCTTTCTGCCGGATGAGTCTCTTGTACGCCTGCTCATCACTGCCCTCCTTCGTCAGCAGCTCATCGTAGTCATAGACGATCTTCAGGATCCGCGCCAGCAACGGAATCCGTTTGCCTTCAGTATCATCATAGGGCGGGCCGCCGCCATCGAATCGCTTCTCCTGATACAGAATTGCCGCTGCAATTTCCTGTAGTCTCGGAATGTTCTTGACCAGGTTGCTGCCGTTTTCCAGGTAGCGGTAGTAGTGCTTTTTTTCGATCTCCGAAAGCAGTTTGCCTTTGCTCCTTTTGTCAAGGATTACCGGCGGCACCGTGACGTAACCGATGCGCGAAAGCAGCACAGTAAGTTCGAGCTGCCACAGGTTCTTCAGTCCCAATCTCCTGGCGATCTTGCTGGCGAGGTCCCGCACCTGGCGAGAGCGGCTGTATGCATTGGGGCTAACCATAGACAGGACGTCCATGAGCAGCTTAACGCTGCCTTTCAGAGTCTGGTTGAGCAGCTCCTTTTCAGATGTGATAGCCTTGTGCAGGGAAACGCCCTCCTGCAATGCCTGGGCAAAAGCTTCCGGCGGGCACGGTTTGGTAAGAAATCTAAATATCTGTCCCCTGTTGATAACGGAAATGGCATCGGACAAGTCTGACTGGCCGGTCAGGAGAATCCGCACCGTATCCGGCCACACCTGTCGCACTTTAGAGAGGAATTGTGTGCCATTCATGTTTGGCATGCGCATGTCTGACACCACAACAGCATACGGTCCTTCATTGCTCAGCATCTGCAGGCCAATTTCGCCGCCTTCAGCGGTGTGGATATCAAAATCGAAACTGAGATTTCGTTTGTAGCTTCTCAGAATATTGGGATCGTCATCAACAAATAGAATACGTTCGGCCATGTTTCAGTCTTCCTTAGTCTTAACTTCTTCGGCAAGTCGATTCCATACTTCGGTTCTGCTATTCAGTTCCAGGTTCTCAAGATAAGTCTGATCGATTCCATCGCTTCCCAACAGGCCGTTTGCCGCGTGTACGGCTGTCAGCGCTGAGAAAGCTGTGTCGCCGGCATCGGCAGGATGATGATGAAAGGCTATGGTTTTCACGATATCAAATGGCAGGCCCCATAATCCGATGAGGTAGGCGCCGATCTCTGCGTGAGTGGAGGCGATGATCTCACGTTCCGCATCGACCAGTCGCTTGTTTTCTGCTTGCGCCGCTCGCATCGCAGCATCGAACTCCTGTGGCAGGTTCTGAGCGAGAATCAGTTTGCCGATATCGTGAAGTATTCCGGAAATAAATGCATCTTCAACAATCCCTTTTGCTTGCTCTTCTGCTTTTGCAATGTTGCGCGCCAGGGCGGCGACCGCAAGGGAATGGTGTGCAAATGCGTGTATTGACAAGTACCTCGATTGTATCGTCTCGAACTTAGCAAACAATTGCACAGAAATCAGCAACGCTTTGAGTGTCTCCGCTCCCAGTAGCCTGACAGCATGCACCGGGTCCGTAACCCTGGTTGCCAGGCCAAAGAAGGATGAATTGACCAACTGCAATATTTTGGCTGTCATGCCGGCATCCTGGGAAATGATCTCACCGACGCGCGTCAGCCGAAAATCCGGCGCCTCCATCTCGAGCATGACTTCCTGATACAACGTGGGCAAGCTGGGCAGACTTTTTAGCTTTGACACCACCTCTTGCAGCTTCTCGTGGTCAAGTAGCATACGTATCGAGTAAGACTCGTCGAGAATTTTCTGCAGTTGTTCCATATTGCAGGGTTTGGTCAGGTACTGGTGCGTGGGGCCCACGGATTTGAGAATCATTTCTTTGTCCGACTGTCCGGACAGTACGATACGGACCATGTGCGGATACAGGCTCGAGACTTCGTTAAGCAACTGGACGCCGTCCATCTCCGGCATGCGCATGTCGGACACGATGACGTCAAACCGTTCCTCTTGCATCAACTCCAGCGCCGCTTTGCCGCTCTCCACAAAGGACATGTACCACTCATCGCTCATTTCGAAAAGGGCGCGCCTGATGCCGCTAAGCACGCTGGGATCATCGTCAACAAACAGAATCTTCTTACTCATCGTCTTCCTTTACCACTGTCACACCCTCTGGCTGCAGTGGTAGTCTGATTACAAAGGTCGTACCTTTCCCTATTTCCGTGTCAAAAGAGATTTTGCCTCCATGTTTCTCAACGATAACGCTGTGAGAAATCGCCAGCCCCTGCCCCGTACCTTTGCCGACCTCTTTGGAGGTAAAAAAGGGATCAAATATCCGGTTTTGGAACGGCTCCGGAATACCCGTGCCGGTGTCACTGATCTTGATATAAGCATGGTTGAGGTCGTAATCCGTAGTGACCGTAATAAGGCCTTTGTCACGACCGAGGCGTTCATTGGCATCCATGATGGCGTGCGCAGCGTTAACGATAACGTTGAGAAAGACCTGATTCAGCTCGCTTGGATAACAAGGCACGGCAGGCATGGCGGCGTTGTAATGCGTTTCAACTTCAGCGTAGTATTTCCACTCATTGCGCGAGACAAGGAGCGTGCTCTTCAGGGCCTTGTTGATGTCAATGGCTGTCATTTCGTCGCCGCCAGGATGAGAGTACTCTTTCATTGCCATCACGATGGCGCCGATGCGGTCCACACCTTGCAGCGTCTCCTTGATAGCAAAGGGAATTTCTTCCAACAAGTATTTCACCCGGCTTTTTTCCCAGGTCTCGCGTAACTCAGCAACCACAGATGGTTGCACTTCTCCTTCGTCAGCTTCATATAGCTTTGCACATTCTGCCACAAAATCGCTGAGCCGGGCAAAGGCTTTCTCGAGAAAACTCACATTATCCCCAACGTACTGGGTCGGCGTATTAATTTCATGGGCAATACCGGCGGCAAGCTGACCGATGGATTCCAGCTTCTGAGCCTGGGCCAGATGCTGCTCCAGAATCTTACGCTCGGTGATATCAGAGCCGAGTAGCAAATAGCCCTTGTGCTCCCTCTTGTTTCCCACAACCGGATTCACGATCAGAGTGAGGAAGCCGTCCTTGTTATCCGGTTTCGTGAAACGGACATCCTCCAGCGGCGACGGCGTATCCCGGTCGCGCGAAACAGCAATATTCTCCAGCACATGCGGCCAATCCCAATCGATGCCGCATTCAATAAAAGGCTTAGCGATAACCTGTTCGAGAGTTATGCCGAAGGTGTTCTCTGCAGCCTTATTCCAGCGTGTTACCATGTCATCGGAATTGACGCCGATCAGAATCGAGGAGATGGAAGCGAGCAGGGTCTCGGTCTCGGAGTGCGCTTGTTTCAACTGAATTTCTGCCAGTTTGCGGTCGGTAATATTCCGGATGGCCAGAATGATATTATCGCTGGGCAGCAGATTGAAGTTCGCCTCATAATATTGCCGCTCGCCAAATCGCTCGGTACTATACTCAACGCGAAGGGGACAGCGCTGTGTGTGCACTTCTTCAAAAGTGGAAACGAGCTGCTCGGCAACTTCCTTTGTTTTCACATCGTCAAGCCTTAGTCCAACGATATTCTGCGGGAACAGGTGGTCTATCTCATAACTGCCGTAATAGTAGAGCACTTGTCCGCTGGCATCGAGACGCAGGAACATATCCGGGATGGCACGCAATACAGTCTGCATTTCG
>CAZVSL010000629.1:0-3619 GCA_964629935.1 uncultured Calditrichaceae bacterium
CGCAGCAGCTTTCCGGCGGCCAGCAGCAGCGTGTGGCGGTCTCGCGGGCTGTCGTGGCCAAGCCCAAGATGATTCTGGCCGATGAGCCAACCGGTAATCTGGATTCAGCACACGGTGACGAAGTGATGAATCTGCTGACCGAGCTCAACGAAAACGGCACTACCATCGTTATGGTCACGCACTCACCGACGTATGCAGAGTACGGACATCGGGTGATTCATCTTTTCGACGGCAGCGTGGTCACGGAAAATATTAAAGAGAAGTTTCATATATAGATGGCCAGTTTCACCACGGTGTTCTTCCTATAGAGATTACTTTCGGCAACCTCCTGTTTAAAGCCCCATTCTGTGGGGCTTTTTTACTTCAGGCTCGCTTCGTTGATACCCATCCGATGGCTTAATGATCCACTCCGGGAGGCAGCTTCGGTGCGCAAGAGTGCCGCACGCTAAGAGTAACCAAATAACGCTTCCCCATCTCAATGTGTACCAACCTTTCTTCTTCACCTTCTCCGACCCATAACTTCTTGACTTCCAACCTATCATTGACTATCTTTTTTGCGAGGTTGAAATTGCTTTCTCCCCAATTTGTTATGCAAAAACAGTGTCTTACAGGTAGGTATTGAACAGCAGACAACCTAGCCATATCGCCTTTAGGTTTCTCCATATTGATGTAGGCATATCACAGTGAATCATGAACTCGAATGGCAAACTCGCAAAGAACGAATCGACAAGAAGCTCAGGTCAGTCGAGCCAGCCTGGACGATTATCAAATATCGAGAGGGCTTGGACACTTCATCTCTTGTGCGTCATGCCGTTGAGGAATACCCCACCGAAAACGGTCCCGCCGACTATGCTTTGTTCGTGAATGGCTATTTTCTTGGAATCATTGAATCCAAAAAGGTAGCAGTGGCGCCGCAGAACGTTTTGGAACAGGCGAAGCGATATTCACGCGGCGCGGTGAAAGATGAAACACTGGAAGACTCCGAAGATTTGCCAAGTCCCGATGTTTTGATGACCGAAGCTGTGACGGAGTTGGAGGCGGTGGTGGATGATTTACGGGATATTTTGGACCTAATTGAAAAGAATGGTGGATGATTTGCGGGAGAAAAGGCTTTAGAAAGTCACAGAGGTTGACATATAGACGCTTGATTGGTAAATTATTTTCCATGTGTGGCAAGACGAGAACTGTAAAATAAAGGATAACTAATGCCTGCAATATCGATGTTTTATGGAATAATAATTTACATGTTCTTCTTTGATGATAAGAGGCGTCATGTTCCTCATATTCACGCGCATTACGCAGAGGACTCAGCCATAATATCAATTGATGATGGAGAGGTTCTTGACGGTGCTTTGCCCGGGAAAAAACTAAAATTAGTTCAAGCGTGGATAGAAATTCACAAAGAAGAACTCATGGCTGACTGGAAATTAGCAACTGAAGGGCATGAATTATTCAAAATTGAACCGTTGAGGTGATGTACTATGGTAAGCGTGACATTTGTCAAAGCCGAAAAAGATTATCGGTTGTTTGTCAGACTATCAAACGGAAAATCAGGGTATTTTGATGTATCGCCGTATTTAGAAAAAGGAATTTTCAAAGAACTGCGCGATCGTGGCTATTTTGAACAAGTAAGAACGGCGTTTGGCGGAGTAGTATGGCCTGATCAACAGGATTTCAGCGCGGATACAATTGAATACGAAATGCAACCTATTGAAGAAGAGGTTCCTTAGCCTCCGCAAATTTCATATTTCGGAAAATTTCGGAAATCAAGGAGCGCGACTACAAGCTGGACATTGCCTGGCTGAAAGATGAAGCCTTGGAAGACTCCGAAGATTTGCCAAGTCCCGATGTTTTGATGACCGAAGCTGTGACGGAGTTGGAGGCGGTGGTGGATGATTTACGGGATATTTTGGAATTAATCGAAAATAACGGGACATGAAGCTAAATGCGTGTTGAGAGCGTAAATAAGGAAAGTCCGATATGAGCAGGGAGTTTGAGGATTACTTGCGCGATATATTGGAGGCCATGCAAAAAGCCGAAGATTTTGTTGAAGGCCTTTCGTTTGAAGAATTTGCCAGTGATGATAAAACCTTCTACGCGGTGGTGAGGGCTTTGGAGATTATTGGCGAGGCGACGAAGAAGCTACCAACAACTCTCCGCAAAAAGTATCCGGCGATTCCGTGGAAAGAGATGGCAGGCATGCGGGATATCCTGATTCACGACTATTTTGGTGTTGAGGTGGAAACTGTCTGGGTGACCGTGAAAGAAAGAAGCCCCGAAATCAAACCGCTGATTCAAAACGTGCTGGAGGAAAAATGAGAAACGTGCAGGATCTAAAGCAAATTCTGAAAGAGCATAAAGAAGTGCTCTATCGCGAATACGGTGTCACCGAAATTGGTTTCTTCGGTTCTTACGTCAAAAACACGCAGGCTCAAACCAGCGATGTTGACATTCTGGTTTCTTTTCAGAAAGCCATCGATCTTCTGACATTCGTGCATTTGAAAAACCACCTTTCCGAGCTCCTTGGTGTGGAAGTGGATCTGGTCATGAAAAAAAGCCTGAAGCCCAAAATTGGCGAGCGAATCTTGCGGGAAGTCGTTTATGTGTGAGAAGCGAAGGGTGGATGACTTGCGCGATATTCTTGAGATGATTGAAGTGAATGGTACGGCGTCAATGAATCAGCTTCCTGAAAAATGGGCAACAGCAAAACTTGGAGAAATTTGCTCAAAACCCCAATATGGGTGGACAACCAAGGCATCAAAAGATGGTTCTGTCAAACTTCTTCGAACGACTGATATTTCACATGGGAAAATCGATTGGGACAGTGTTCCTTATTGTGAAAACATACCAGCCGATGTTACGAAGTATCTCGTTCAAGCAAATGACATCCTCGTTTCAAGAGCGGGCTCAGTTGGTGTCAGTTTCCTGATAAATGATGTACCCTCAAAGATGGAACAAAAAATAACACAAAGTAATTACTACTTCTTGAAAATGAAATCGTAAATTTTATTGGATTTTATTACACGTATTGTTACTATATCGATAGACAAGTAGTCAAATACATGGTAACTTATCAGGTAGAACAAAATGGCATCAAATAGTATAAATATCCGAATCACCAGCAAATTAAGAGAGCATATCGAACGTCAGGTTGGCAGCGAAGGATTGTATGAGAGCGCCAGCGAATATATCCGCGACCTGATACGCCGCGATTTCCAAAATCAGGAAACCGCCTGGCAATGGCTTGCTGATCAGCTCGAACCAGGCCTGGAAGCAGACCCAAAAGAATTTATCAAGGTTTCGGCACGTGATGTTATCGAACGTAACAAACAGACGCCATAATGCCTTCTTATCTACTTTACCCTTCCGCAGATAAACGGCAAGATGAAATCTGGGGATACACTGTAAAGACCTGGGGCGTAGAGCAGGCAGAAAAATATATAACAGGCCTGCACGACCACATGCAGCAACTCGCCGACAAAGCGCTATTCTGGCATCCTCCACCTGCCAGACTGAAAAGTCACCTGAGAAGTAAAACACCACTCTATTTATAGCCAATATGAAAGACATTATATCTTCTTCAGGCCATTGCCCGACAATAACATCGGTATCATCACTA
>CAZVSL010000630.1:0-3611 GCA_964629935.1 uncultured Calditrichaceae bacterium
AGCGGCGTCACTGCCATGCAGGCAGGCGACTGGCGTCTGGCTCTGAGCCGGCTGGCTCAGGTGCGCAGACTGGCGCCTGGCTACAAGGATGTGGACGCGCGCATCACACGCGTAAACCGCGCCATCCGCACCCTGCAAGACAGCGAGGCGAAAACGGAGCAGCTCTACGAGCAAGCGGTTGAGCTGATGCAAAAGCGGGAATGGCGGCACGCGCTTGATACGTTCAAGCAACTGCAGGAATTGGATGGTGGTTATAAGGACGTCGCAACACAGCTTGAAACCATCCGGGCGCAACTCATGCAGGAAAAAACCCGGCTCGATTCTCTCTACGAGATCGGCGCCACAGCCATGCAAAATGAGAAATGGTTGCGCGCTATCCTTGCCTTTGAAAAAGTGCGGGAGCTGAATCCGACATACAGAGATATCGCCGCTAAACTGGCTGAGGCCGAGCAAAGGTTGAATCAACGCGAAGAGACCGCCAGCATATCCATCAAGGGCATGGGAGGCAGTGCTTTGGTGTGGATTGGCGCCACGGTGCTCTGTCTGGTGCTGCCGGTTGGCGGCGTGCTTATGTTTTCGCCAACGGCCCGAGCGCGTTTGTACTTACTACACGGTGACTATTCTAAGGCTGCTCAAATCTACGAACAGATTATCGAAAGAAGACCGGAAAAACTCAAGCTCTATCCAATCCTGGCTAACATCTACCTGCTGGAGGACCGCCGCGACGAACAGGCGATTAAAATGTTCGAAAGAATACTGAAACTCAATATTCTCATGCCCCGACGGGCAGAGATCAACTCGATCGTCGCCAACTATTATCTCACAGAAGGCCGCACTGATGGCAACGCCATCGCGATTATGGAACGAGAGTTGAGCAACAAAATCAAAAAAATACAAAGTGGCGCAGCATGACCGCAAATACTGAGCATCTTAAAGATGAGAAAGTCGTCGAGCTGCTGAAGGCGCTCGGCCGCGCTTATCTCGAAAACGGCGAGAACGAAAAAGCTGTCGAAAAATTCCGTCAGCTTGTGACGCATAACGCTGACGACGCCGAGCTGCTGCAAAGTTATGCCATCGCCCTGACCAGGACAGAAGCAGTTGACGAAGAAGCGTTGAAAATCTACAGCAAAGCCGTCAATAAGCTCCCGGATGATAAGAACCTCCACCTCACCCTGGCAACCTTGTTTCTGGACAAGGAGGTGATAGCTGAACCGGCGCTGCGGGTGTTTCGCCGCTCGCTGGCATTTTCGCCGCCGTTTGAGGATCGTATCCGGACGGCCCTGGAGAAGATCTTCCAGGAAACGACCGAAACCATCACCATCCCTGAGATCCGACAAACCCTGCTTGATTGTATCGATAACCCGGAGCTGCTCTCTCTGTTTCTGGCCACAGCGTGGCGGGATAAGAAATTCGACGAGACCCTGGAGGTGCTGCGCGATCTCTATTTGAAATCCGACAAAAAACCGGTCTATCTCGAGGCGATATGTAACACGCTATTGGAGAAAAAAGCCAGCGCGGAGGAAATCGGTCAATATTTCATGCTACCGCCGCTCTACGCCCAATACTGTCTGAAGCAACAGAATATCAACGCACCGATCACCCGCATCCGCCAGATTGAGCCGTACCTCGATTACAAGAATCTTTTCCTCGCCCTGCGCCGGGATCCCAATGCACCTGAAGGCCAGGACGATGAATATGAATTTTTCTTGCTGGACAAATCCATCGATAAACTGGAAGAGATAACAGAGACTGTCCGTGTTCCCATCGATATCAAGCCCACATTCAACCTGGTCGCTGATTTGATCGAACGGATTCGGCATGGGCAACAGATCAATGGCCAGGACGCCGACAGTGGGCCGCGCGGAAAACTTGACGAGGAGACCAACACGGTTGCCATCTTCGAAATTTGCAACTATGATTCTGATGCAGAAGCTTCAAAACTGCCGTTCGAGACGTTCTTGAATCTCATCTCCAGCGAAATGGTTAAGGCGCACGGCGTAAGTCTGTGCACCACCGAAGACGGAATCGTTGCCCTCGGCACAAATCCTGACCGCATGCTGCGCGAGGCTATCGAGATTCTGGAGAAGCTCGAGCGCTACAATCAGGTGGTTGAAGACTTTGAGCTTATCGAGCTGCGTGCAACAATACACTGCAGCCCGATACCGTTTCACGATCTCGAATACCAGGGCATTCGTGAGATCAGGAAGGCGTTCAAGATCCATAACCTGTCGCAAGAAAGCAGCGGCTCAGCAGAAACAGAAACCCGCCCACCCATCCGGGTGAGCGATGAAATTTCCAATCAGGTCAGCCGGGTCAAGCTCGAGCGTCTGGGCCAGTTCAAGCTGCCCTTCTTCCCGCATGAGCATGTGGTCTATGAGGTGTTGCAGAAAGTGGCAGCAAAAGCTGAATCCGCTGCACCCAGCAAACAGTATGGCAAGTACGAAATCACAGAAACTCTGAAAGAGAACAGCCTGGGATCAACCTACCGAGGCTATGATCCGCAGCTTGAACGCCCGGTGATTATCAAAACTTTCAACACCGAGGCGCTGACACAGTTCAAGCAATTTGCCACGCTCAAAAAGCAGTTCTATGAAGAAATCCGCAACCTGAACCGCATCAGCCACCCCAATATCAGTGTGATCTATGATGCCGGAGAAAAGGCGGACAATTTGTACCTCGTACGCGAATTCATCGAAGGTGAAACGCTGCGTGATTTTCTCAACAATCGCAAAGCCACAACCGCCCACGAAATCCTGGACCTGTTCAGTAGAATCTGCCGGGTGTTGTCATTTTATCACCAGAGCGAAGTCTGGCATCTGAACCTGAGGCCGGACAATATCTTTTTGGTCGCCCATAACGAAATTAAATTGGTGGACGGCGGGGTTTCGCAACTCTGGTACACCGAGGAAATTCGCATCGAGGAAGTGGATGTCATTGCATACACCTCGCCAGAGCAGGTGCAACGCACCAAACCCGACCAGACCTGCGACATCTTTCAATTGTCAACATTGCTGTACCAAAGTTTGACCGGGCAGAATCCCTTCATGGCTGACTCAGCGGCAACCGTGAGAATGAAGATTCTGGTCGACAACCCCAAGCCGCTCAGCTCGCTAAAACCAAAGCTGCCGAAAGAGCTGGACAACCTCCTGGCCAGGTCCTTCTCCAAGAATCCGGAAAAACGTCACAGTTCGCTGCAGGAATTTGAAGCACATCTGAGAAAATTTCTGAGCAACAAACAACCTCAGGGCAAGGGCCGGATGTTTGAAGTTTTGAAATAGCAATTATCCGGCAACCACCCGCAAAAAAGATACGCTTCAATTTTCGTCTTCACTGTTTCATGTCATCCGGGTCATTGACCGGAAGGCCGGCGCACTCATAGCAATGGTCGTGCGCCGCACATCTTCAGCTATTTTTGTTTGCTCAAAAACTCTTTTATTCGGCTCGTGGATAGCTGCACATCATTTTTTTGCTATCACCGTCTTGGCCCCCTCCTCCGTAGGCGAGACATAGGAGCGCTCCTTACGGAGGTGAAAAACTAAAAACCTTATTTTAATGAGGGTTTCTATATGTTTGTTCTGTTTTGGCAGAGCATCTTTGCTGTGCAACCGATG
>CAZVSL010000631.1:0-3608 GCA_964629935.1 uncultured Calditrichaceae bacterium
TATCAGCTGTCAAAATTGGGTTGGTTTGCAGCGGGCAACGTTCTTGGGCGATCTCATGGAGCTGAATGGTGCTATTTGAATGGCCTTAGGGTGGCAAGATCAGTGAAAAATTATCTCTCACGCTCTGTTTAGAATACCATCAACGGCTGATAGTTGGTGATCTGCGCTGAAAATGGCTATCAATTCCGAATTGCGGCGTAAGGGTCATGAGGTTCCCAACATTACTATCATACACAATCAATCCTGTTCTATCTTCAAATTGAAATGCATGGTACTTGCCCCCGATAATCTTGCTCAATGGGATATACCATTGCCTCAATCTAATCAAAATTCTCAGGAGTTGGTGACCCAACCTCGTTAACTATAAGCTCGGTCCCGGAATCAAATTCTCGGATTGTGAAGTCTGCCTCCCGCCACCATAAGAACAATGACATGCATGATAAGAGCAAGGCAATGCCAATTGCTCTGAGTTTGTTAAGCGCCCCCCGCAAAGCTTGAAATCTGCGACACATCAGGGTAAGTACTTCTTCTCTGCTTCTTTTAGCTCAGCAGCATTTTGCAGACGAAAAATCTCGGTCACCGGCACTATTTCTCTTTCCAGAGACTGCAAGGATTGTTCTTCATGTATTCTGCCTGCTGTTTGTTGCATTGTCTTAATCGTTGCTCTGAGCAAATGATTGGCCCAAATTACCAAAGCTACACCAGCATCCCGAAAGACCTGTGTTGGTGTATTGTAATACATCGTCGGGACAATCACAACAGGACTTCTACCCTGCCATTCGCGCATGAAAGCTAAGATCTCATCGGCTGTACTAATCTTGCTATGCATCAGAATGGCATCGGCGCCTGCCTGATGATAAATCTCTGACCGCTTCAAGGCTTCGTCTAATCCCCAGCCGGCGATCAATGCTTCAACCCGCGCGACGACGCAAAAATCAGGATCCTGCTGAGTATCCTTTGCAGCTTTGATTTTGCCAGCAAACTCTTGCGGCTTTGCCAGCGGCTGTTGCTCCCCATCGATGAAAGAGTTCGTTTTGGGAAAGAGCTTATCTTCGATGCACATTGCCGCCACCTCAACCTGCTCCAGCTTTTTTACGAGCCGGCGGACATTATTGAAATTACCGTAGCCGGTGTCGGCATCTAACAAGATAGGAATGCTGGTTGCATCGCTCATGAACTCCATGACGTCAAGCACTTGAGTCCAGCTCGCCTCATTGCTGTCGCGAACACCCAGGGAGGCTGAAATGGTGAGACCGCTGCCCCAGATACCTTTGAAGCCGGCTTGCTCAACGATTCTGGCGCTCAAGCCATTGTGTGCTTCCATTATGAACTCCAGCTCTGGCGAGCGAAGTAAATTCTTGAATTGGGTTGTCTTCTTCATGTGTGGCTTTCCTTTCCGTGGTTCGTTTACTTTACATGAAGTAAAGTACAAACCAAAGCCACCGCTTGCGTTGATGCGTGAAGCGAAGTAACTCAAAAAAAATCAGCCTTCGTCAAACCTTCTCGCAACTCCGTGTTTTTTTTGTGCGGGATGAGCAGAATTGAGGCACGGATTGGGGCACCCTGCATGTGGGAATTCACGGACAGAGATCCTGCATTGCAGGAAATTACTTCATAACGCCTTGCACTTGCACATCAATGACTATCACATACGGATTCTCTGCAATTTTCATGGATTCATGAATTATTCAGGCAGAGAAGCCAGATGATAACTGCACATACAAACGTCTCTGCCTCAAGGCTTCATGACATCCGCATCGTACAGCATAGTGGGTAACCAGATCAGGAATGGTCGACGTTCTCCCGAATGAAATCCCTCAGCAGAACTGTGTTCAAGTCAATATCGCGTGAAAGGGTGATCTCATACGGCGTGGTGTGCTGCAGGAGCCTTAATGCCAGAATGAATCTTCTTGAGACGGTTCTCATCTTGAGTAGGACCTCCCAAGTCGAATTTTGCAGAATGAATTCCAATCCCTGGAACAGGCCTACGCCAATAACTGCATCTCGCACCAGTGTGGTTAGCGCGCGTCTCTTTGACGTGGGCGTGATTTGGGGTTTGCCGTTGAGCGAGCGCTGCGAGATAAACAGCATGCTCTCTTTCAGCGGCCTGTCTTCGAGCTTGTCTTGCCAGTATTCGCAATCTATGAAGTACTTAACGCCGAATTCCATTCTGTCAATTTTATAGACGTGCCTACCAGGAATGGCGTTGATCTTGTTTCGATCCAACGTTCCGATCCGCAGCGGGAACGGATAGATGTAACCGGAGCGGTCGAGCACGGGCTCATCGTCAGAAATGAGCTTGAAGCCCTCTTCCTGAAGCATGGCCATCGCCATGGTGGATTTGCCACCACCGGGCGGCACCGGCACCAGAATCGCTTTGTTTTGATACGAAAGCGCCAGGGCGTGAATGCGCAGCAGGCCCCGGCGGTCACATAATTGTCCAAACAGAGAACTGACCAGAAGGAAAAAAGCCTCTTGTAAGAAGTTTCTGTCGCGACTGTACAGCGTGTGAAGTGTGTTGTCGTTTTCTTCAACCACAACGCCCTTGCCAAAATAGTCGATGATTTTGACGCCCTCAGTTTGGTAGACGATGTTGCGCGGCGTCGAGAAGCTCGCTTTGGCATTGGGGAAAGCGTCGTAGGGCGGTTCTATCTCTCGTACTTTTACGGTGTGCGCAGGTGCGCCTTCATCCTTAAGGAAATATTTGAACGGCCTGGTGAGCTGGCACAACAGTTCCTGCGACTCTGCCCGACAGGCAATGACCAGCCCGTGAAGATTGATAATCATATCTCAACTTGACTTTCTGTTATGGTTTCTTCTTCTGACTTTGATTCCTGCAGATATTGCTTTGTCACCTCGGATGTGTTGCCGTCCATGATGATGCTCCCGTTGTGCAGCAGGATCGTTCGCGGGCAGAGCCGGTTTACGGTCTTCATGTTGTGACTCACAAACAGCACGGTGCGGCCGCTCAACGCGGCTGCCTGCAATTTCTTCAGGCATTTCTGCTGAAACGATTCATCACCCACCGCCAACACCTCGTCAATAAGCAGGATGTCTGGTTCAAGCTGCGCCGCTACCGAGAAGGCCAGACGCACGCGCATGCCATTGGAATAGCGCTTGACCGGTGTGTCCAAAAATTTCTCGATTTCAGAGAAGGTCACGATTTCATCAAACTTGCGTTCGATTTCAAGTCTCTTCATGCCAAGGATCGCGCCGCTGAGAAAGATATTTTCGCGACCGGTCAATTCCGGATGAAAGCCGGTACCCACCTCGAGCAAGGAACCCACCCGACCGCGGACGTTCACACAGCCTCTGGTTGGCCTGGTGATGCGTGACAGAATTTTAAGAAGAACGGATTTGCCAGACCCGTTCTGACCGATGATGCCCACAATTTCCCGGTGATGAATTTGAAAGGAGACATTTTTGAGCGCCCAAATATACCCAACGTTGCAGGAGAAAGCCCGGTTTTGTGGTGCCGGTGCGTTGCTATTCGTCCGGAAACGGCGAAATGGCTTGCGCAGCCGTTCCTCAAGGAACAAACGCATGTGCCCGGTGTTCTGATGTTGGCCAAGGCGGTAAAGTTTGCTGACATTCTGGGCATCGATGAT
>CAZVSL010000632.1:0-3608 GCA_964629935.1 uncultured Calditrichaceae bacterium
CATTCCGTTCGTGCAGCCGTCCGCGACAAGAGCATCGAGGCCATAGTCATGCGCATCGATAGCCCCGGCGGCAGCGGCCAGGCCTCAGACCAAATCTGGGCGGAAATCGAAGAGGCGCGCAAACAGAAGCCAGTGGTTGCCTCGATGGGGGACGTCGCAGCTTCGGGCGGCTACTGGATCGCTATGAACAGTGATGCTATCGTTGCGGAGCCCTTAACCATGACCGGCTCCATCGGTGTGGTCAGCGCCCTGTTTGATCTTTCAGAAACCTATGACAAACTCGGCATCGACTGGGAGACCGTCAAAACGCATGCACATGCGGATATGCCCACCTCCAAACGAGCGCTGACTGATTCGGAATGGCAAGAATTCAAACAAATGAATCGGCAATTCTATGACTATTTTGTGCAGAAAGTAGCAGACGAGAGAGAGATGAGCCGGGAGCAGGTGGAGGAGATTGCACAGGGCAGAGTTTGGACGGGAAAACGTGCGGCGCAGTTGGGACTGGTGGATACTCTGGGTGGCCTGGATGCGGCGCGCAAGGTAGCCATGGACAAGGCTGGCATAGCGCAGGAGGAAAAGACGCAATGGGTGGTATTCCCGAAACCAAAAGGGTTGCTGGAATCCATTTTCGAGCGGCTGCAAAGCAAAGTGGCGAAAGCTTGGCTGCACAATGATAAGGACTGGCAATTTCTGTCCGAACTACCGCCCCAGATGCGCGCGCTCATGCATCAGGCGAGCCTTTTTAGCCGCACCAGAAATGGCGAAGTACTCGCTCTCGAGCCATTTGTGCCTGACGTTCACTGATTCGATTAGGAAAACTCGATGAAACCGCAACTATTGCTGTCGCTGCTTACAGCTTGCTTGTTATGCCTGAGCTGTTCTGCTTCAAAACAAGCATTTAAGAAAGCACAAGAGTATGAAGAAGCCGGCCTGTACGTCGAGGCCGCAGAACAAGATCTAAAGGCGCTGCAGGACGATCCCGGCTTTAAGCAAGCGAAGTCGCATTTGCGCAAGATTGCGCCACAAGTCTATGATGAATTGCTGCGCCGGGCCGAAACCCTCGAACAGGCCGAAAATTGGGAGCTGGCGGTCAGCCAGTACGAACGGCTGAGCACGTTTGTGGACCGCTTCCACGGTCATGGCATTGTTATCGAAACCATCAACATTGATACGCGGTTGAGGCAGGCCAGACGCAAGGCTGCTGAAAAACACTATGCTGACGCCGAGGCGTTGTTTCAGCGTCAAATCTGGCGCAAAGCGGCTGATGCCTACATGCAGGCCCACAGCTTTGTCGATAACTTCAATGGCTCTTTTGACAAGGCGCTGCAGTCTTATTTGCGTGCGGGAGAACAGGCCCTGGCTAAGAAGCTGTTTGAACGCGCAATTGATGATTTCCAGGCAGCTTTGCAAACAGCGCCGGGCCACCAGCAGGCAATCCGAAAGCTGACCGAGAGTCACCTGCGGTATGGCCGTCAGCTTTTTGATGAAGGACAATTTCGCAAAGCGCTGGCACAGTTTGAACAGGCTGAAGCGTACGATCCGGATTCCAGGGAACTTCAAGCGTGGGCGGACCGGGCGTATGAAGAAGCCGTGCAATTTGTGGCAATCTTCCCTTTCGCCAACAACACGCCGGTGCAAATCGATGGCCAACGCCTGGCGCAGGACATTCTGGCGCTGGTGGAAACGCGTGATCTCAAGTTCGTCGAGTTCCTGTCCCATCCGGAGACCATCTCCCTGGTGAGCCAATCCGCATTCAGCAGATATGGTCAGATTAATGAATCGGAATTGCGCACCATCGCTGCTGACGAAGGTCTGGATTCATTTATCTGGGGAAGTATTGCACACCTGGACGTCGATGATACGCCGGAGACGTTTGAGGAATATCAACATGACAAAGTCATTGCCAGGAGAGATAGTGCGGGCCAGGAAGTCGAAAGCACTGAGACAATCTTCTATCGGGAATACAGCCGCAAACGCAGAGTGCGAATCGAAGTAGAGTATGTTATCCTCGAGAGTGAAACCGGCAAAACACTGGAGCGGCAGCGTTTCCGGCAAGACGTTGCTGATGTCGCAAGATGGATCGCTTATCAGGGCAGTATCTATGATCTGCCTGAAAACAAGCGCCATCTGCTGGACGCCCCCCCAAATCCAAGGCCCGTGTCAGCCCTGGTAGGCGAGCTCCTCGCAACACTTGTTGAAGATATCGCTCGCGACATTGTCCGCTTTTACCGCTGAGCTCAGCAATTTCGGCTTCAGGGGGTCGAATCCGATGGGTTGATTATACGCGCTACTGTGCCTTTAAATTTCTTACGGCCAACCTCGCCGTTTTCGCGAGCGGGTCTATGGCGAGAGCTTTTTCATACGTTCGCAGCGCGTCGCCCGGCTTTCCCATTTTTTCGTATATCTTGCCAAGATTGATAAGCGCATTCAGAGACCGCGGTCTGGCGGCGATTGCCCTTTTGTACACGCTCACAGCCTCTTCAAAACGTCCGAGTGCAGCGTAAGTGTTGCCAAGATTCAGATGTCCATTCTTGAAGTCCGGATCGAGGCTTACAACTTGTTGGAAATGCTGCAGGGCTGCTTCGGGCTGCTTCAAGTCAAAGACATAGAGATTGCCGAGTACGTAGTGCACCAGTGGATTCAGGCTGTCTATTTCAAGGGCGCGCTTTAGTGCGGCCAGAGCCTCGTCGGTGCTGTCAATCCGTGCCAGCGCCAGGCCAAGCGCCTCGTGAAAAGCCGGTTCGCCGGGCAAAAGCTGCGCTGCTTTCGAGAATGCCGCGATGGCTTGTTCCGGCCTTTGCAGTCTTTCGAACGTTTCTCCCAGACGATAATAAGCGTCAGCGTACGCCGGTTTTGTGTCGATGGCTTGTTGCAGCGCCGCGCGCGCGTTTTCATATTGCTCAAATTCATAGTAAAGCCGGCCGGTATAGAAAAGCGCCCGCGCCGTGCTGTCCCCCCGGCTCAGGAAGTTAGAGATGTATTTGAAAGCGGAGTCCAGGTAGACGCGCCGGGTTTCATGCTCACCCCAGTACATTTCTGCGTATGCGATGCCTTTTCTGATCTCGCTTTCTTCATCATTGGCATCGACATCCGCGACCAGCCGGAACGGCGGCCGCTCTTCGGACTCATGCTTCAATTCTGTCCAGTCGATGACATCTTGCTTGGCATCCACACGGATCCAGTGGTCGGTGTTGACGACGCCGTGCAAAGTATTTTCCGTGCCGGTTTGCTTCATGTGGCATGGAATGCAGTCATCCGTCGGTGAGTGTGGGAACGAAGATTCCTCGCCCGGCAAACTATCAGGCGGGTGACATTTCTGGCAATTCTGCCGGTTGAATTCCACTTTCGAGGTTCTCAGCATGCCATGCGAATCGTGGCAGGTGGTGCAGGTCATGCCGGCATGGCTGCTGTTGAAGCAGCGGCTTTTGAGCAGCCGGTAAGCCGTGTTTGCCACGCGAAACGCCTGCTTCCTGGGCTGCGCCGGCGAATATATGGAGCGATGTTCGGACAACAGCATGCCGGGACGGAAATCATGCCACGTCTGCTCGTCTTGCAGGGCGCGGGCAACGCCCTCGAGGTGACAGGCCTGGCAGATGTCAACCTGG
>CAZVSL010000633.1:0-3604 GCA_964629935.1 uncultured Calditrichaceae bacterium
CGGCGCGCCGCGCACCCGCAATGCCCGAGTACCTTCGGCCAGCGTATCAACATCATCTATGTCCAGATGGACCAACTCCTCCGGCAATCGGGTCTGATCGATCATTCGAACGTGATCGTCACGCCATTCAATAGTTGTGACTGGCACGAAACTCCTCCGTTGTTTCAGGATGATCTGCTGTACTCATGCAGGGAATAATTGGCGAGATCCGATACGGATATCGCAGCAAGCAGGCTCGCTTGACTGAAAAAATTACACAAATGCGTGGTCAAATTCAAGGCTTTTTTGGCCAGAGACTGTGGGGCCTGAATCAGCCATTGCAGACGTTCCGTAAGGCAACAGCTTATGTCATGAAATTTCAAACGCTTGACACCGGGAAGGAACATGACTGCTATGCCACCGGCCAGGTAGGTATCACAAAAATATAAAAAATGGCTGGCGTTATTGGTTGGATACGAATAGACTCAATTCACGATAGTCTTTTCCGATGATTACCGTGACCATCAATTGCATGGAATCCTCAAGCTCGGGCACAACCTGATCCTCATCAACATCCAGAGCCTGAGCAACTCGTTTGGCATAGATGCTGTTGAGTGAAACACGGTCAAATATCAACGTTCGATCCAGATTGAACGTGCTGTAGTTGCCAACATTGACTACATCAAAGTTGCGGTTGCGCAAATACTGCGTCACCTCGTTGGCTAAGCCCTGCACGCCACATGCGTTCAACACCTCGACAGTGATTCTCTGTTCCCGCGGGTCAACGGTTCTTTCCTGCGGATGGTTGGCTGAGGCAGGATACTCATTCGGTGAGGCAAAGAAATTAGAAACGAGGGAAAAAATCAGAGCAATATTGATCAGGCTCAAGCCCCAGATCGCGGTTGTCAAAACCTTCTCTTTAAGCGTGGGGTTGGTTGCTGCTTTTCTGCGCGTCCGTTTCGACTTCTGCGGGCCTTTTCGTGACTTTTGCGAACGCGGCGTGCGGCGTTTTCTAACCATCCTCCTCCTCGATGCTGTTTGGTCCTGGCTGTCCAGCCGGGCGCATGGCGCCCCGGTTCTGCGTTGCTTCAGATGGCCTTATTCTTCCTGCTCTGCATCTTCTTTATCAAACCACGAGCGATTGCGCGTGATGGGATCCAGGAAGGGTGAACGTTGCAAGTAGTAGGAGCCCGGACGTTGACTAAACTCGAGCTGCAATTTCAGGTTTTCCGAAGGCTTGTATTCCATACCAGCCCGTGAAACAAACACCTGACTCTCAGGACCGTAGCCAACCTGGTTTTTGAACGGTGCGTGCTGCACACCAAGCTGCAGATGAAAGGTAAGCGGCTCTGACAATTGGTATTTCATGGTGTTGAGGTAGAGTCCCATATTGTAACTGTCGCCGCCAAGACTCCCGAAAGACAGCGAGTAACTATGGCTCATGGAGAATTTGTCCGGATTTAGCCCCAGCAAACCAACGATGTTGTTCACCCCGGGCGTAACAAGAGCATTGGCTATATTGGCATTGGCGTCCTTCTTATGCTGCGCAAACAGGAACGACGGTAATGCAGCGAGTAGACACACAGCGACAGTTAGGTTCAGACTTCTCATGGAATAACCTCGAAATGTTAATTGTTTCTGAGCATCCATTTAACAAAATTTCGGCTAAAAATCAACATCTTTTTAGCCTTGCGGCTAAGGTACTGAATCCTCTACAAAGTTTCTTCGCTAAACGTCAACACAACATCTATACGCCGGTTTTGGGCGCGTCCCTGGGCTGTCTCGTTGCTGGCGATTGGCCGGGTTTCTCCGTATCCGAGCGCCGTGACACGGGTATCATCAAGCCCCATATTCGCCATCAGATACTGTTTGACGGCCATGGCGCGCTCAAGGGAAAGATTCTCATTGTAGCGGTCATCGCCCACAGCATCGGTGTGCCCTTCGATGGTTATCGGTGCGTTGGGGAACTTGCGGATGGCGCGTTGCACTGTTGTGAGCAAACCGAAGAACTCAGGCATGATAACAGATTTGCCTGACGGAAAGGTGAGCCCGATAAGCCGGATTATAATGTCGTCGCCCTTACGCAGAACCACGGCTTCATGGCTTGCAAACATGCCATCCAGAGATTTCACAAGCTCTTCCCGCTGACGCTTCATCTCGAGCTTATACTGTTTTTCGCGCAGCTCGGCCTGCAAACCCTCTTCGGTTTCGCGATATGTTTGGAGCTCCTGATGCAATTGCTGGATCTTTTCATCTTTTTGCTGCACCTCTTTGAGCAGCTCCCGCTTCTCCGCTTGCAGATTCTTGGTGATTTTCAGGATATCATTGAGCGATTTTTCCATACCTTCATCAAAACTGGCATCGAATCCCAGCTCTTTCGCTATTTGCTCGATTATGATTTCGCGGTCGTGGATATAGCTTTCCCATTCTTTTTCGTTTTTCCTGAGCCGTTTGATTTGGCGTGTCAAGAAGATGGCATGTTTTGCTTCTTTTTCCGCCTGCTCTGCCTTTTCTTTGGCGCTCGATTCAGAACGGCGGTTGCTGTTAAGGATAGATTCAGCCTCATTGAGCAGTTTCAGGGCATTGGCGTAGGTTATCGGCGCATATTCATCAGCTTCCACATCTTTTGCTTCGCGTATGAGATTGCGCACATTGCCGATGATGCTTACCTTTATCGCATTTAGCTCCGCTTGCCGGTATAGATTATCTATCTCGGGTACCATTTTACGGGCGCCTTTGACGTCATTTCGCTCCAATTTCTGGGCTGCATCGATGAACTCGGATTCAGCTTTGTTGTATAGCTCTTGTGCATATTCCGGCGCATTGGCCTTGAGTGCATCTTCGCGGGCCTTAAGGGTCGTGCCGAACGTAATATCACCTAACCTGGCGACTTCGAGGCACTTGTTGAGGTGAACGCGCACTTCCGCAAGCTTCTTTTGAATACTGCTAATCTCTTTGCCGCGCTCAAAATCACGCAGAGCCTCGTTATATTTGTTCATCGCGTTTTTGTAATTGCCGGGGGAATACAAGTTGGCTTGTTCCACCTGCACTCGGCTAAGCAACTTATCTGTTTCAGAAAACAGTGATTGCTTCAAGCTGCTCTTGTCCTGAGCATACAGGAACCCTGAAAAGAGAAACGCCGTGCTTATGAAAATCAGGAAAGTGATCCAACCTGTGGAAAATCTATTGCGCATGTCCATTCTTGCCTCATTGAGTTGGATTGGCATGATAGCAGTGTTGCCCGGAAAGCTACTATTTTAATTATAATTACATCACTTGTCAAGGAATAATATTATCTGCCTTGCAGACGATACTCAAAAATGTCGCACATTTAAGTCTTTAACGCCATGAATATCAAATGGCTCCATTTTAATTTTGACGCACCATTAAGGTTTGGAACTGTATCGGGAACTTTGTGGTCAATGCCGCTGTGAAAGGATGGCGCCTCTCAGGTAAACGCCTGAAATTCGCGCCACATTTGCTGCGGGTTTGTGCTTGACTTTCTGGCGTGTTTCACTTAACTTTATCTTTTGTCTAAACTCAATCGAGAGGCTATAAACTCATGGATGATGAATTTCTGAAAAGAGAGATTATATCCGGCGGGAATGTGCCGGAGCATGTCGCC
>CAZVSL010000634.1:0-3602 GCA_964629935.1 uncultured Calditrichaceae bacterium
TATCCCTACCGGTTTAAAACTCCCCAATATTGCCGGAATATAATTCCCCACTTTTCATTCGTTTGATTCAAAAGAAGATGTGTAAAATTTGTCTTTGATTCTTTTTTTGGTTCCTTTTTGATTTAATTTTTATCAGTTGTATTTGATTAGCTTGATTGCGTCCGTACCATGGTTACCGTTAGTTCTTTGTTAAAGACATTTAATTACGGAAGAAATAATCATGGTGCAGCACGAACCCAAAGTATGCCGGTTTTGTGGTCATCGTTTTATTCCTCATCCCAAAGTTGGCTTACGTCAAATCGCTTGCACAAAAGCGCAATGCCAGCGCGCCCGCAAAAGGGCAAACTTACAAAGACTCTATGACTCAGACCCCGGCTACAACTACGATAACGTCAAGAGGTATCGCGCCAGTCATCCCGATTGTCAAAAGCAGTGGCGGCAGAAGCGGAAAGGGCAATCGGGCACTCTGTGTTCCGAACCTAAAGCTGTAATTGCCGGCAGTGTGCAGCAAATTCCGGCTTCACTGTTTGTATCTCCACAAGTAAGTGAGATACAAACCGAGTTAAGTTCCGTAAAAGCAGTCAAGCTTCCCCAAAGAGTCCAGGCATCGAGTGAGATACAAACCGACTTAACTCTTTATTTTTCTGTTCCCTTATCCGGGCTTCTTACTTCGCTGCCCAAACTGAAAAAACGTGAGATACAAATCGAGTTAAGCGGCTGATTAATTGCAAATTAAGTCACATATACGCACACATGAGATACAAACCGCGATAGGATTTTGGCCATCTTCCCTTTATTTTGCAGTTAAAAACGGAGGCTGTTATGTCAAGAAAAAGGCCAATCTATCCAGACCGCATCCGTAAAATCACCGGCTCTTTCAGTTGGATAGAGCATCACTTCGTCGGTGGCGGCTTCCTGCGGGCGCTTTCGCCGGCTGAGCTTTTGCTGTATTATTTTCTGGTGACCGTTGGCGACAAAAACGGTGTCTCCTTCTACGGTTATGATACAATCTGCGACTTGCTCAAAATGGAACTCGACAGCTACATCCGGGCGCGCGATGGTCTTATCGGTCGTGATATGATTGCCTGCCAGGGTGGTGTCTTTCAAGTGCTGCCTTTGCCTGAGCGCTGCAAGGCCTTAAAAAGGCAGCCTGAAGCCGGTTTGCATTCTCTCGGTACCATCCTGCGGTGCCTGGGAGAATAATCATGATTAGCATTGAAACCTGGGCTTATATCCGCCACCGCCACCTTCAGGATGGTCTGGGTGTTTCCGCCATTGCCAAAGAACTGGGGCTCGACCGCAAAACCGTCCGAACGGCCATCTCGACAGATGACTTTCTCACCAAAAAACAACAGAAACACGCCCGCAGCTCAAAACTCGACCCTTTCAAACCTGAGATTGCCCGTATCCTGGCCGAAACGCCCCGTCTCAGCGGCGTACGCATACTGGAAAAACTCAGAGACATCGGTTATGATGGCGGTAAAACCATCCTGGGCGATTATCTTGCTACCTTGCCCCAGCGTAAGCCAGAAGTCTTTCTGCGTATCGAAACCAGTCCCGGCGAGCAAGCCCAGTGCGACTGGGGAAAGTGCGGCAGCGTCAAGATTGGTGAGGCTGTGCGTAATCTCTCCTGCTTTGTGATGGTGCTGTCCTGGAGCCGTCATATGTATGCACGCTTTTATCTTGCCGAGACCATGGAGTGCTTTCTCGACGGTCATCTGCGCGCCTTTGATGCCTTCGGAGCGATTCCTCATACCATCGTCTATGATAACCTCAAGAGCGTGGTACGCCAGCGCTATGGCAAAACCATCCTCTTCAATCCGAAATTCATGGCTTTTGCCGGTTACCATATGTTCAAACCAGAGCCCTGCCGCCCTCGGGCGCCGCATCACAAGGGTAAAGTCGAGCGCGGTGTGGGCTATGTTAAAAACAATTTCCTGGCTGGTCGTGAGCATCTGCTGGAGGAGCCGTTTGAACTCGGCACGCTCAACCATGAATGTGCCAAATGGATGGCAGAAAAGAATAAACGCATTCACGCCACAACCCGCAGGCAACCCGCAGAGCTTCTCGAATCCGAACGACCGCACATGCTGCCTCTCCCGCAGCACATTTATGATATTGCCATGCCTCAGCCTGCGCACGCCAACCACCAGGCTTTTGTGCACTTCGACAGCAACCTCTACAGTGTGCCCTCCGAGTATGGCGGCATGCCGCTAACTCTGAAAGCAACACCCTATCTGGTTGATATTTGCAACGGTAATCAAACTATCGCCAGCCACAAACGCTCCTATGAAAAGCACCGACTGTTTGAAAAACCGGAGCACCGGCAAAAGATACTGCGCCAAAAACAAAAGGCCAGGCAAAACAAAGAAATCGAATTCTTTATCGCCCTCGATGCTGTGGCCGAAACCTTTCTCAAAGGCTTAACCGGTACCGGTGCCAAAGTCCCGTATCATATCAGACAAATCATGCAAATGATTGACATCTACGGCAAAACCGAAGTGCTTTCAGCAATCGAACGCGCCTGTGAGTACGGCGCTTATCACTTCGAATACATCGAGAATATCATCCAGGAGCGCCGCCGTGCCACAGATAGTTCCGCCCAGCAGCCCCTCCCACCCGCTACCACCAGGGGACAGCATATTCGGCTCGATGAGGTCGATATGTCACGATACCGACTTGACAAAGAACAAACGGACAATGATGAATAAAAAACGTCTCGAAGAACATCTCTCGTATTTACGCCTGACCACTAGCCGTTCCTGCTACCTAAAGCAAGCTGCCACCGCAGAGCGGGATAACCTCTCATACCTTGATTTCCTCGAAAGGCTGCTCGAAGAAGAGGTAGTGGCCAAAAAAGAGCGCGCTACCCAAATACGGCTCAAAAGGGCCCAATTCCCGGTCACCAAAAACCTGGAACAATTTGACTTCAAACACCCAGAGAAAATACCCCAAAAACGCGTCGTCGCGCTCTTCGACCTGCGCTTTATCGAAAACAAACGCAATGTCCTCTTTGTGGGGCAGCCCGGACTGGGTAAAACGCATTTAGCCCTGGCACTCGGATACCATGCCTGCCAAAAAGGCTATGCGACTCTCTACAGCACCGCTGCCGGCATTATCAATACCCTGAACGCTTCGCTCAGCGACAACTCTTTCCTGGAAGTCATGAAAAAATATCTTAAACCCAAACTCCTTATCATTGATGAACTTGGATTCCTGCCCATCGACAAACGAGGGTCGGACTTGTTGTTTCAAGTCCTCAGTGCTCGTTATGAGACCGGCTCGGTGGTCATTACCACCAACAGACCGCCTAACGAGTGGGCAAAAACCTTCAACAATGATACCACCCTCGCGGCTGCTTTGGCTGATCGGATCCTGCATCATTGTGAGGTAGTCATTATCGAAGGAGTCAGTTATCGAATAGCCAAAAGTTAATCCTGAAATCGCAACCAGCAAAAACCTCTTACTAATCAAGCCCGGTAAGGGAGTGAAACCAAACCTGGTCTTTTTACTGCTCCCCGAAGAGCCAAACTACGTCCCGGCCAACTGACCTGGGGAATTCTAGACCGGCCAAACTGGGGAGTTTGGAAGCGGCAATGACA
>CAZVSL010000635.1:0-3590 GCA_964629935.1 uncultured Calditrichaceae bacterium
GACCTGCTGGGTAAACCTTTTATTCTCTACAAGTTCCGAAGCATGAAGGAGAACGCAGAGAAGAAAACCGGGCCGGTCTGGGCCACACCGAACGATCCCAGAATCACCAATGTTGGCAAATATCTGCGCACGTATCATCTTGACGAGATTCCGCAACTGGTGAATGTGCTGCGGGGCGAAATGAGCGTTGTCGGGCCACGACCGGAGCGGCCGGAATTTGTAACCAAGCTCAAGAGCGAAATTCCCAACTATGCGGACAGATTCAAGGGCAAACCGGGCATTACCGGGCTCGCCCAGATAACATGCGGCTACGATACCTCAATTGAGGATGTCAATAACAAACTGAATTTTGACTTGCAGTATCTGAGTAAGCCTGATGTTGGAACGGACCTGAGAATACTCTGGCAGACGCTGAGAAGACTGTCATTTGTCTACCGTGACCAGGTTTCGAGGTTCAATTAAAGACTGCGGCTCGACTATCTATCTCAGGGGGTAACTATGGATTATAGACGACGGCATTTACTTGCGCAAAAACAAACGAAAATCGATAATGAAGCAGAACGTAATCCTTAAGGGCGGTATCGGATTCTTTCTACTAACAGTAGTGTCACTGGCTCAATTACAGGCTCAAAACAATCATAAGAAATCAAATGATGTTGAGAGACTACTCATCGACTCCGTACCCAGAGGAGCTTTTGTCAAGCTATCTGGCAAATACAGCTTCATGGGACGGACCCCGTTTGTCATACCATACAGGCTTTATGGCAAATACAATGTCAAGGCAAAGAAGGATGGGTATGAAGGTGTTAGCTCGGATGTAGAGCTGGCTAAAAGGGGTGCGAACAGAATTACAATCCGACTTTCCAAAAAGACTCCCTTTAAGGCCTCATATCGGTCGCTGCTGTTGCCGGGATGGGGGCAATTCTACGGACAAAGTAAGTTCAAGGGTTTTTTCATCAGCTTGACCCAACTTTCGTTGGGAGTCGTTACGGCTGTTGCGGTTCAGGACTACGCCAGGCAAAAGGAAGAATACGAGTTGGCGCTTAACAATTTTGAAAGCGTGCGGTTCAATCTGGAAGAAGCCAGGCTAGCTCACGCAATCGCGAAGCGCGAGTTTGAAGATGCGGAGGATGCGTTGAATTTTCGAAATACCATGATCTATGTAACCGCCGGATTCTACATCTACAACTTTCTTGATTCTCTGTTGTTCTTTTCGAGTGGCAAGCGGCCGGACAATAAGCTCTTGAGAAACCCATATCTGGGTGGGGAGATCACGCACAACAAAGTCATGCTTTCTATGAAGGTCGCGTTATGAGGTATGGGCTAAGACAATTGCTGTATGCCGGAATTTGTGCAATTCTGCTCCTGCAGTTCGAAAACTGTAGCAATGACATCAACCTGACGGAATTTGACAATTCCGACTTTCCCGCCGCACCGCGCGGGCTTCAGGTGTTGGTTGGCGACGGCGGTATTGTGCTGGCCTGGACCCATCCCGACGCCGAGGAAATCGAACTGTACCGGATTTACAGGCGCTCCAATCTCGACACAACACTTACCCTGGTGGATTCCACCGTGGCGCTGACTTACACTGACCGGAGTGTAAATAACGGCGTTTCTTACAGGTATGCTGTCGCCGCCGTCAAGGGTGGTTTCGAAGGTGCAAGAACCCTATCTGTTGAAGCCGTGCCTACAGTCTTCGGTGTGACCATCAACTCCGGAGATGAGTTTACTGGTTCCCGGTCCGTGGTTCTGACGCTGATCAGCCCACCTGGAACAAGCTTTATGAGAATCAGCAATGATTCAGCTTTTTCCAGTGCGCAATGGGAACCCTACAATGTCAACCGCGCCTGGACTTTGACAGAAGGAGACGGCAAGAAAACCGTCTATGCTCACTTCAGAGATGCAGCCGAGAACGAGACCTTCGAAGCTGCCGTGGACAGCATCGTTCTGGATACCAAGGCCAATATTCTGCAGGTCACCGAGAATACGAACGGACAGACGTTACAGGCTGGCGATGTCATCCATTTTTCCCTCAATTCAGGGGAGCCGAAAGGTAATGCCTCGGTGGATATTGGGCAGGCCAGAACAAACATCCGGCTGTTCGATGACGCCACAAACGGCGATCCGATTGCAGACGACGGCGTCTATCACCGGGACTTTCAAATTCCCGCCACGCTGGAGGTAAATCAGGAAAGCGTGATCGGCCATTTCACCGACCGGTTGGGCAATGTCGCCGAAACCCTGGAAGCGGATGGCCTGATTACAATTCAGAATCCGCCGACCATAGTGACCCTGTTGGCGCCTGAGCCCATCCAGGGTTCGACCACTTCTCTGCGGCTCACCTGGACGCAAAGCAGCGACCAGGATTTTGCCAGCTACAAACTGTACCGCGCCACAGCGCCAAACGTGACGCAAGACGCCGCCTTCGTCACCTCGATCGAGTCTGTCAACACGCTCAGCTTCGTGGATGAAAACCTGAACGAGAATACCGTCTACTATTACCGGCTCTATGTATTTGATACAAGCGGTCGCAGCAGCCCCAGCAACGAGGTGAGCGGCAGCACCGCACAAAATGAGCCGCCGACAGCCGTAACCCTGTCACAGCCGGAGATTACCGAGGGCGCCAGCACCTCACTCAGGCTCTCCTGGACACAGAATACGGATGTGGATTTTGCCAGCTACAAACTCTACCGCGCCGACTCGCCGAACGTGAGCACGAGCTCGAATTTGGTCACGACCGTCGCCTCCCAGGCTACGCTTAGCTTTCTGGATGAAGCCCTGGAGGAGAATACGACCTATTATTATAGGCTCTATGTGTTTGACAGCGGCGGGCTCAGCACCGCCAGCAACGAAGTGAATGCGACCACGCCGCAAAATGAGGCGCCAACCGAGGTAACCCTGTTCGATCCGGAAGCGCCCGAGGGCTCGAGCACCACATTGCGTCTGGCATGGACGCAAAACAACGATGCAGATTTTGCAAGCTACAAACTATATCGCTCCATGTCGCCGAACGTGACGACCAGCTCCACCTTTTTGGCGTCCTTCGAGTCGCAAGCCACGCTGAGCTACCTGGACGAGAGTCTGCAGGAAAACACCACCTATTACTATAAACTGTATGTGTTCGACGCCGGCGGTCTGAGTACCGCAAGCAGCGAGGTGAACGGCACGACACTCCAGAACGAGCCGCCAATAGCAGTAACATTGTTCGAACCGGAGGCGCCAAACGGTTCCAGTACCACGCTGCGCCTTTCCTGGACGCAGAACAATGATCCGGATTTTGCCAGCTACAAGCTCTATCGCGCCGTTTCACCCAACGTTACCACCGGCTCGACATTCTTGACCTCCTTCGAGGCGCGCACCTCGCTGAGTTATGTGGATGAGAACTTGCAGGAAAACACGACCTATTATTATAAGCTCTATGTGTTTGACTCCGGGGGATTGAGCACAGCGAGCAATGAAGTGAGCGGCGCCACGCTGCAGAATGAGCCGCCGGTGGCTGTGACATTGTTTGACCCGGAGGCGCCAAACGGTGCGAGCACGGCGCTGCGCCTGTCCTGGACCCAGAACAACGACCCGGATTTTGCCAGCTA
>CAZVSL010000636.1:0-3585 GCA_964629935.1 uncultured Calditrichaceae bacterium
TGACGCCGGAAAACTTCCTGCTGGTCAACGAAATCAACACCATTCCGGGATTCACGCGCATCAGTATGTATCCCAAATTGTGGGAGCTGAGCGGCATACCGCAGAAAGAGCTCATCAACCGCCTGATCCAACTGGCCATCGAGCGGTTTGAGCGGGAAAAGCAGTTAAAGACATCCGTGGATTTGTAGATCCGGGACCCTGAGAAATCTTGTCAAAAATGAGCGTACTCCCCTATTACATCGCCTATGTCTTACCCGCCACGGTAGTGCTGGGCGTGCAACTCGGCGGCGGGTTCACATTTCTGACACTGTTCGTTGTGTTTTGTCTGGTGCCCTTGCTGGACGCCGTGCTCGGCGGCGACGACCGCAACCCCACGCCCGACGAGATGGCAGTGCTGGAGGCGCGCTGGAGTTTCCGCATGGTGCTGTATCTGTACGTGCCGGTGCAGCTTGGTCTCATTGTTTGGGGCGCGTCTATGGTGAGCAAACAGCACTTGTCCTGGCTGGAAATCGCCGGCGTCACCGCTTCCGTGGGCATCGTCGCCGGCGGCCTGGGCATCACCATCGCGCACGAGCTGGCGCACAAGCGTACGTCGCTGGAGCGAAGCCTGGGCAAGCTGCTGCTCCTGAGCGTCAGTTACATGCATTTCTACATCGAGCACAACATCGGCCATCACACAAAGGTAGCCACACCCGATGATCCGGCTACAGCGCGTTTCGGGGAATCCTTCTATGCTTTCCTGCCGCGCACAGTCATCGGAAGCTGGCGCAGCGCCTGGAATATCGAAGTGCAGCGGCTGCGGCGCACTGGCCGCGTCGTTGTGAGTCTTCACAATCAGATGATTTGGTTTGCAATTCTGCCCCTGTTGGCGGCAGTGAGCCTCGGGCTGGCTTTGGGCTGGCTGGCCTGCCTGTTCTTTGTCGCTCAAAGCGCGATCGCGATCATCTTGCTGGAGGCGGTCAATTATCTGGAACATTATGGCCTGGAACGCAAACAGCTTGCCTCCGGACGCTACGAGAAAGTCTCAGCGGCGCACTCCTGGAATGCCAATCACCGCCTGACCAACTATCTGCTGTTCAAGCTGCAGCGGCACGCGGACCACCACATCCATCCGGTGCGGCGCTATCAAACCCTGCGCCATTTTCCGGACAGTCCGCAGCTTCCTACGGGTTATGCCGGCATGGTGCTTCTGGCATTTGTGCCGCCATTGTGGCGCAGGACAATCCATCCCCGGTTGATGGCTGCAAACGCCGGCGGGGCATAAGAACGCTCCCGTTTCAAAGAATCTCACCCACTCTGCAATGAACTGGCTCCGGAACTTTTGCGCTTGCCCGCTGCATTTTGTATATTTTGCCTACAGTTAATTTCGTGGATTCATGAATAATTGGGCTTCACAAAACGACGTTTGGAAATCGCAAACAAACATATACGCCGCAGGCATTTCACAACAAAGCCCGGGTCGCGAAGCGCACCCCGGGAACTGTTTGTTCTGTGGTAAATTCGAATGCAACTTAAATTCAGTTTTTTGAAGTACAAAATTGGAAAACGTCAAAATGTGAAAAAAATCGTCATAATCCTTAAAGAGGTTGAAAAAATGCAAAGTAACATTAAAATCTTGCTCGAGCTTTTTGTCATCCTCATTTTCACAAATATAACATCCAGTCAAGTAATTATTACCGAAGTGGATTCGGTAAATGCCTTAGCGTATGGTAACTCAAGAAAGCTTGTAGTAAGTCAAACTGGTGTTGTTTCATTAGTCTTTGGTGATAAAGGTGAAATATTTTACACAGAATCAAACGATCAAGGGCTTACGTGGCTTCCTCCGATAAATGTGAGTCTTAATAGTGCAGTCTCGGAATTCCCGGCTCTTGCAATAGATACAACTGGACGTAAACATCTCGTTTGGCAAGACAATACCATTCCAGACAACCCCGAACAACTCGATGAAAAGATCAGAATCTATTACAATAATTTTGTTGAACTAAGTGAAATACCTGAAAGATATGCAATACCAATAGGTGAGAGCGCTGGCAACAGCTTAAATCCTTCCTTGGCCATTGATAAGAAGGGCAAACTTTACGCAGCCTGGGCAGCTGATATGAGTCTAAGTGTAGGCTGGGAAATAAACTATTCCGAAGGCACACTGATTGGTAACGGCTTGCTAGGACTCTATGATTGGACCCTACCAGAAATACCAGGTACACCACTAGGATTAGGGGCTTCGTTTTTCCCATCTATTGATATAGATGGGGAAGTACTGTTCATTGCATGGTTGGAACAGGACCCATTCTTTCAGCTGGTAAATCTAATTCGGTTTCGAGATATAGATGGCTGGTCAGAACACTTCGATCTGAGTTTTCAGGCAATAGGTCCTTTTGCAAATTCAGTAGCAGGCATCCCAAGCATTGTCGTTGGTAGCGATTCGACGGCTCACCTTGCATTCCAAGAAATTCTTGAATCTCAAAATAATACGTTCAACGATGTTTTTTATTTGCGGTATCAAACTGGTGATACCTTGATTTTTGAGCTTGGAGAGAACATAAGTAAAACGGTATCGCCGAGTTCAAACCCAGTAATCACTTCAGACATAAGAAAAAACCTCTATATTGCTTGGGAGCAACAGCTTGGTAGCGGCATTGACATTTTTGCAGCTAGTAGGGATACCACTGGTTGGTCTGAGCCGGAAAACATCAGTCTGAGCGGGACTCAATCCATTTCGCCGCAGATAGCCGTCGTTAATAACGACTCACTACTGGTGGTCTGGATGGAAGGCGACGAGCCACCTTTTTCTTTAGTAGCAAAAAAAATAGACGCTCTAGTGACCAGTGTTCGTGACTTCAGGGAACACAAACCCGCCTTAGATGGCTTTCAATTATTCAGGAATTATCCAAATCCTTTCAATGCCAGTACTTAAATTAGTTTTTATTTACCAAAGCCAACGCAAATCGAGCTATTTGTATTCAATATAAGAGGTCAACTCATAAAAACGTTATTCAAAGGAGGTGAAATCGATGGTTTTCATACGGTATCATGGGATGGCACGGATGACAAGGGCATGCCAGTTTCCAGTGGGGTTTATATAGTCGCTTTAAAGACCCAGACTCAAATCAAGACGAGGCAGGCAGTATTATTAAAATAAGAACTTTTGAGAAAGGAGCACTAAAATATGATGACAACAGTGGGCACGGAACAAACGTCACTGGCATTATCGTGGCAGGCGATAATAGCGGAGATCAGATTGGTGTGGCTCCTGGGGCACAATTTATTTCAGCCAAGCCCTTTCACAATCATACGGGCACTCAGACCAACGCACTATTAGCTAGCTATGCAATGGATGTTAGATCTGGAGTCTATGTATATAGATTTAGCGTAAACTCTCGCAACATGAACGGCAAATCATTTGTAGCAATTAAGAAGCTAACCCTTTTACGTTAATAGCGTTACACTGGCACATAACATTGGTTTCAACCTGACAAAACCGCCTTTTTTCAAATCAAGTTCGGTGGGTGAATTGCAAGTTGTGAGCTTTTTTTTTCAGTTTCGGTGTAGCGGTTTTGCAGGTTAAACCAGGGTTCTGTTTGTTCA
>CAZVSL010000637.1:0-698 GCA_964629935.1 uncultured Calditrichaceae bacterium
ACGTACGCCTGGTCATTTACAACCTGTTAGGCGAGCAGGTGCGCGTGCTCACGGACTCCCGTTACGATGCTGGCTTCCACACAGTGAGCTGGGATGGCAGGAACAGCAGCGGCATCTCCGTGCCATCCGGCGTTTACGTTTATCGGCTCGTTACTGATCAACCGAACAATGTGGGCGTGGTTGGCAAGATGACATTGCTGCGGTGAGGTTACGGCTCACCGATGGCCACGAGTTAAGCGAAGCGGTCTCCGGAGTGCGCAGCGTGAACGCCGGCGTTGCGCTCTGTAAGCCAAATTCGCCATTTCTGTTGAAAGTTTGGCAAAATATGCATGAAGAAAATGTAACAACTTCAAAAAACCTTGCGTTGCACCCCCCCAGCTTCTTTATGTTATAGTTGCATTTCTCCGGGGCAGTGCCTTTGTTTTTTGGAGTGGCAATTGGTAGTGAATTTTTGGGGTAAGAAGATATCGATGTTGTAGAACAACTGACAGACTTTTGGAGACCTATGTTATGAACTCTGTCTGCATTTTTGTTTCGTTTCTCTTTTTCACGGCAAGCGCCTACAGTCAGTGGTCCACCGACCCTTCCGAAAACACCGTGTTAGACAAGCCAGGCAATCAGAGCGCCCCAGTGATCACCACTGATGGCAAGGGTGGCGCTATCGTGGCCTGGGATGAGGATAACAGCGTGTTTGCTAA
>CAZVSL010000637.1:708-3584 GCA_964629935.1 uncultured Calditrichaceae bacterium
GGTTCCGGCGCTGGGGAAATAACGGCGTACGGATCGTGCCCACAGGCCGAATTGCAGCCCTGACTAACATAGTCAGCGACGGACGCGGCGGCGCAGTTATCGTGTGGGAGGACTTGACCAGCGCCCGCCAGGTTGGCGATGAAGTTGTGCGCATCATCGAGAATGAAATGTGGGCGCAACGCGTGGACAGTCTCGGCCAGCTTGCCTGGGATAAGGACGGAATTGCGATTCGCACTAAAATCGACAGCACCACCATCAGCGACTTTGCCCTGGTCACTTCAAACCATACCGATTTCATCACGGTTTGGACTGATGACCGCAGTTTACCATACCCCCGCACGGGTCCCATGGATTTTTACGCCCAAAAGGTGGACTTGCAAGGCAACCTACAGTGGCAAACGAACGGCAACTTAGTGACAGTGCACGGGCCTTTGCAAACTGTCCGGCGCCGGGTCGTTGCCGATGGTGCAGGAGGGTTTTTTCTGGCACGATTTGGCGAAGGTAATCAAAATACGGTGCTGGAACGGATTTCTTCTGATGGCGAGCTGTTGTGGCAACCCGGTGGTGTGCCGGTGCATACCGGCGGGGCCTTTGAACTGGACGCAGATGAACAAGGAGGGGCTGTAATCGCAGGGGTCTATGTTCTTCGACCAAGGGTAGGGCAGGTGAGGGTTCAAAGAGTCAATAGTTCAGGTCAATTACTCTGGGGTGACAGTGCAACAGTTATCATGGATGAGAGTGACTTAGATACAACCCCTCGAATTGTTAGCGACAATGCTGGTGGCGCCTACCTTTATTGGGATGCCAAGGATAACAATGGTGCCAGAAAAGGCTTTATACAACACTTTGACAATGTTGGCCTCCCATCGTGGCCAGCGATTGCCACTAGATACAATGTGACTTCGACTATTCACCCAATCTTCATCAGTGACGGTCAAAACGGTGTGATTCTTTTGGCCATAGATTTTTTTGAAACTCCACAATGGGATTTTTGGGCAGTAAAGGTTCTTATTGATGGCATAGCACCTTGGGGTATCAATGGGGTCTTATTCCGCAAGCGCCCTTTTAATGACTGGCCTTTTTTTTTCGATGTTCTTGATGACGGCAGTGGCGGTTTCATAGGAATATGGAGTGAGTTCTACGACGAAACCTTGTCGGATGTGGTGCTGCAACAAGTTAGTGCAAATGGAAACTTAGGAGAGGTGATTACGAGCGTGCACCCGGCGCCGAGTCCACGCGTGCCTGACAAATACAGCCTGCTGCAAAACTACCCCAATCCGTTCAACCCCGAAACCGAGATCCGTTTTATGTTGAGAGACTCAGGTTTGGTTTCATTAGTTATCTATGATCTGACCGGAAAGGAGGTGGTAACCTTATTTAATGGCAGACGGTTAGCCGGCGAGCACCGGCTGACATGGAATGGCCGCGACCACCTTGGCCAACCCGTAGCCAGCGGCGTCTATTTTTACAGGCTGCAGGTAAATGAATTTCAGGCTGTGCGCAAAATGATTTATCTGCATTAAGCCCAGACAGAAAAGGAGGGTTCGCTCACCCCAAAAATCAAAGCGGCTGGCGCCGCCTTGCACACGTTCGCCAACCGCTGTCAGCACCTCGCAGTGGCCTTTGTTCGGCTGGTAACCGGAAACAAAGGGGTACGCAAACAGCGCGGTCTCTTGTAGACCCTCGTGTTTTGCACCGCTGCGGGCTTTTTAATATAGTAAAACAGATGGAGAATTACAAACGTGAATCTGCTACATAGGCTTCGCCTCTCACTCAAAGCTAGCTTGCACCATACATGTTCTGAGGCTGCCGTTAGCAGTCCGTGAAAGGAGAAAAGAGCATGACACGCTTCATTCATACTTTGGCCGTTATAGTACTCGTGATTGGGATGGTCGCTCGGCTGCATTCCGATGGCGGCATTTGCGAAAGCGATTTCAGTAGCACGTCGGTGCCCTGTCCAACGTCAATCGATATCGCCGTTATCCTGGTACAATTCAGTGATTGGCAGACCAACGTAGATGCTCGGGGCAGCCATTGTGAACTACATGATTCTGACAATGAATATACTTATCAGGAATTTAACCAGCATTTGTTTTCTCAAGACACATACACTTCTCCGAGTATTAGAACACACGATGACGAAGATGTCTTCGGCAGTATGCGTGATTTTTTTAACGAAAACTCCTATGACAATTTCGATATTACCGGTGAGATTCTCAACGACACCACGGCAGCAGGCATTCCGAACTGGGTCACCTTAAGCGAGACCAAACAAACCTGGGAAAATCGTGCCATTAATGTCACCCGACTTCTTGATTCCACACTCGCGGTCTCAAGCGTGGATACCAGCGGATTTGACCGCGTTGTGCTCATCTACGCAGGCAGAGAATTCGGTGGCGGGCTAAACCCGGCTGCCAGCGGTGTAGGCGGAGAGGTTTACCAGGTGGGAGAGAAGACAGGACTTCAGAGGGGACGTACACAAACACTCGATACTTTTTACGGAATTGGTACCCACTGCCACGAAATGGGTCATCTCATCGGCTTGCCCGATTTGCGAAGAACCTTTGACAACGACCACCCACGTGGCATTAGTGAATTCGCGCTCATGTCGTCGGGAAATCAGGGTTTTATGGATGGGGACCACACAGATTCCGATATCGGCGGCTTCCATGCCCCGACTCATTTGACCGGCTGGAGTAAGCTCACTTTAGAGTGGGCTAATTACGAGGAATTCGTTGAGGGAGAAATGACCTTCCCTTCATTTGAAGAAGACGACCAGATTTGTGTCTATTTTATAGACGACAGTGATGCAGATGATTGGGATGAAGGCGAGTACTTTATTTTTGAGAATCGCAGACCGGAATTTGATGACGGCT
>CAZVSL010000638.1:0-3583 GCA_964629935.1 uncultured Calditrichaceae bacterium
AACTCTCACTTGGGCCTCATGCTCCTGTATCCCAGCGCCATCAGTGTGGCCCTGGCGACGTGGCTGCTGCCAGGGTTTGGCGTGCTTGCCGGGCGGGAGCTAACATTCCGGTTTTTCGAGCAGCCGCGCTATCTTGCTCTGCTCACGAGCTTCTCACTCATTGTAGGCCTGATCGCCGGCAGCTATCCGGCGGTATTGTTGTCGTCATTCCGACCGGTGCAAACCATCAAAGGCAAGTTCAGAGCCACTGGCAGCGGCGCTAGCCTGCGGCGCGGACTCGTTGTATTTCAATTTGCCATATCCGTGACCCTGCTGATTGCCACAGGCGTGGTCTACAAACAGTTGAATTACATGCGAACCTATGATCTGGGATACGACACCGAGCAAATCGTGGTGCTGGAAGGCCGCGGTGACCGCCAACTCGAGCAGAAATATAACAGCATGAAGAACAGTCTGCGCGCCATTCCGGGTGTGGGGAACACCACCCTGAGCTCCTCGGTCCCGGGGTGCCAGTTCGACAACTCCGTGTTTCGCATCGAGGGCAACATGGTAGACAGTCCCTACGGCAAGGACGCCTGGAACGACATGCGCTATGTCATCATCGACCCGGATTTCATCGAGCTTTTCGACCTGGAGATGGCAGCCGGCCGGCCCATTTCGCGGCAGTTTGAGTCGGATAAAAATTCTGCCTTCTTGCTCAATGGATCTGCGGTCCGGCGCTTAGACTGGGGCAAACCGGAGGACGCCATCGGCAAAAAAATCGGTTTCTCATCGAGCGCGGAAGGTCAGGTGGTGGGTGTAGTGAAGGATTTTCATTTCAAGTCGCTGCGCAGCGAAATCGAGCCGCTCATCCTGACGCCGCGCCAGACCCATCCACGCATGGCGTATATCTCCGTCAAGCTCGGCGGTGGCAACATTCCCGAGGCTATGGCTGCCATCGAGGCTACCTGGCGCAAGCATTCGCCGGGTTGGCCTTTCCACTACTTTTTTCTCGACCAGGCATTTGACCAGCAGTACCGCAGCGACGAGCAGGTCGGACGCACATTTGGCGTGTTCACGGTTGTCGCTATTCTCATCGCTTGCCTGGGACTGTTTGGCCTGGCCGCCTACTCGGCTCAGCAGCGCACCAGGGAGATCGGCATCCGAAAGGTGCTGGGCGCCTCCGTCGCAAACATTGTCACGGTGCTGTCGGTTGATTTTCTCAAGCTGGTGGTGCTGGCGAGCGTTGTGGCGCTGCCCGTGGCCTGGCTTGCCATGCGCCGCTGGCTCGAGAATTTCGCCTTTCGCACTAAGATTGGCGTAGAACTTTTCATCGCCGCCGTCGTGCTGGCGCTCTTGATTGCATTTGTAACCGTGGCGTTTCAGGCCGTGCGAGCTGCCTTTGTGGACCCGGTGCGGACACTGCGTTATGAGTAGGGCTCTATCGTACCACTGCAGGGTAAATCTTGCGGGCTACAAGCTTTCACTCATGCCGCAACGCCTCAGCCGGATTTGTGAGACCAGCCTTAATGGACTGACAGCTCACCGTGACAAACGCAACAGCAAGCGAGATGATGCCCGCCAACAAAAAAGGTCCGACGCCAACATCGATGCGATAAGCGAATCCGGCCAGCCATTGTTGCATGGCCAGGTACGTGACCGGGGCAGCCACCACCAGCGCGATCACGACCAGCTTTGCGTAGTTGCGTGACAGCAGGCCCACGATATCAGCCAGGGAAGCGCCGAAAGTCTTGCGAATGCCGATTTCGCGCGTGCGCTGTTCCGCCAGAAACGCAGCCAGACCGAACAGGCCAACACATGCCACCAGAATGGCCAGCGCTGCCGAAGCGCCAAAGATCTTGCCCACCCGCTCATCGGTCTCATACAATTCCGTCAACCAGGTGTCGAGAAAAGCATACTCTACGGGATTGGCAGGGTCGAAACGCTCATGCACACTCTTAACGTGCTCGATCACGGCAGCCTCGTTTTCGCTGCGCACGCGAAGAGTGAAATAATCGATGCCGTGCAAGGGATGGCTGCCTGAATTGCGCATAAAGCCCATAACCAGTGGGCTGAGTTGCTCATGCAAAGAATGAAAATGAAAATCTTGCACCACACCCACGATATGGCCTTCGAACTCATAATCCGGAAAGCGCAGCCGCTTGCCCAGCGGCGAATCCGCATAGAGCTGCCCGGCTGCCGTCTCGTTGATGAGCATGGCCGTGGAATCCGAGGCCAGCTCGGGCTTGAAATTGCGGCCAGCGATGAGCTTGATGTTGTACGTGGGTAAGAAATCCTCATCGATGCCGTTAAAGTAGAGGGACTGTACGTCCGCTGCCGCTGCGCCTTCTTTGACCGCCTCTACCTGCCGGAAGGGTTTCCAGTCTCCCGGCACACGCGAGGAGACGGTCACGTTTTGCACAGCGGCGGCGCGGGCAAACTCGGTTTTGATCGTGCGGAAATTACTCTGCACATCGTCATGGTTGATGTCGATGACCAGCAAACGCTCATGGTTGAATCCCAGGTCTTTCGTTTGCACGTAGTTCAGTTGATCATAGACGATGAGCGTCGCGGCAATCATGACGATGGAGAGCGCAAACTGTGTTACAACCAGCACCTGCCGCAGCACAGAGCGGCCGCCGGCGGCGCTGGTTCCTTTCAGCACAACCGCTGGTTTGAAGCGGGAAAGGTAAAATGCCGGGTAGCTGCCGGACACCAGCCCGATAAGTGTGACAACGCCGGCCAGCACCAACAGGACCGGCGTACTATCTATGAGATTCAAGCTGAGCTGCTTTTCGGCCAACACATTGAATTGGGGCAAAATGAGCTGCACCAGGCCGACGGCCACCATGAGTGCAATGAAGCAGGTCAACAACGATTCTCCCAGAAACTGCCAGACTAACTGCCCTCGGAAAGCGCCGACAACTTTGCGCAGACCAACTTCTTTGGCGCGATTCACAGAACGCGCTGTGGCCAGATTGATATAGTTGATAGCGGCAATGATCACGATGAAGGCCGCGATGATAGCGAAGACATAGACATAGATCAAGCTGCCTTCGCGGGTGTTGTGCTCGAACTGGATATCGTCCGAATAGAAATGGACCTCGCTCAGCGGCTGCAGATAAAACTGGCGATTTTGCCAGGCTTCGTCGCCGCGATACTTTACGCTAAACGCCGGAAATTTCGCCTGGAGCTCGTCCGCCGCAGCTTCATCACGCAACAGGACATAGGTTACGGCAAAACCAAAATCCCAGTTCTGCAGCCATTGGCTGACATTTTCGAAGCGCTGCAGCGTGTTCATGGAAATCAACAGCCTGAAGTCGATGTGAGAATTGTGTGGCGCGTTCTCGACTACACCAGTGACTCTGAATTCAGTTTCGCCAAATTCCGGGAAATCCTCTGCGTCCAGTTTCAGAGTTTGGCCAACGGGATTTTTTGCACCGTACAATTTTTGCGCGCTGGTCCTTGTCAAGACGACCGAGCCGGGCTCGGCAAAAGCCCTGCTCGCCTCGCCGTGCAGAAGTTTGAAGTCGAAGATATTGAAGAAGGAGTTGTCCGTAAAGAAATACTTGCGTACGATGAGGCGCTCATCGCTGTCGCCGGC
>CAZVSL010000639.1:0-3568 GCA_964629935.1 uncultured Calditrichaceae bacterium
CCGGCATTTTCTCCAGGTGCTTGAGCTTGACGCCGGAGAGCAGGAAGTGGCCGTCTTCGGTGTGGAGCAAGCGTTTGCGGATTTTCAGCATGATGTCTTCGGTTAGCGTATCGCGGTCGACATCACGGAAGGCCCAGTCCACAGGCAGGAAGAACTTGATGTCGCCTTTCAGGTTGCGGAAAGTCATCTTGTCGTGGCCCTCGAAGACTTTCTTTTTGACCTTTTCGTTCCTGGCGAAGACTTCCGGCGCGCCGTCGAGGTCGAGCAGGGTGATGAACACCAGGTGGGCGTTGTTGGGGTTCATGTTGTAGTCGCGCGGGTCGGGCAGGTTGTTGCGTGCGGCCTGCGTGACCCAGATTTCTTCTTTCAGCCGGGTATCGCCGTAGCGGTATTTCAGGTCAATGTTGCGGAAGATGTTCGGGAAGGTGATTTCGTTGCCTGAAAGCTGAGGCTCCGGACTTGCAACCGTTTCGATGATCTCATAATTCTTGGAGCTGTTGTCGAGATAGGCCACGGCGGTGAGTTTCATTTTGAGATTGGCGCCGTCTTTGGTCTCGAAGACCACGGGCCAGTCGCTCTGCAAGTCGGTTTTGAAATAGGCGTGGTAGAAGCCTTGCGTGACTTCGTAGTCGTACTCGGTGTCGGAGGGCACGATGCGGTTGTCGATGGGCTCGAGGTCGCCGTCTGCATCACGGTAATGCAGGTAGCCGGCGCTGATTTCGGTGGTGAGGGTGTTGTCGGGGTTGCGGTAGGTGCGGCTGGTGAGGGTGCGGCGCTCTTTCAGCTCCACGCGCTGGGCCTGGGTCAAGGATGGCAGCAGGATGATTGCGGACAACATTAAGATTCTGGTAACGAGACTGAGTGAGTTCATTGGATCCTCCTTTGAGTTGAGACGAACCTTGAGAAGGTTTGAAACCTTCGCAAGGTTTCTTTCGGATTATTGGGCAGGAATAAACTTTTTGATTACGCGCTCGCCATTGGCATCGTAGGTGTAGTACATGGCCGACGATGGCAGCGGAATCTGGTACGGCAGGTTGCGAAAGTCGTAACGGATAGTGTTCTGGCTGTCCATGCCTTTGCTGGCATCGCTGGTCAGGTTGCCGCTCGGATCGTAGCTGTAGTTGTTTGCGGCCTGGCCAAGGGTGGAGACATAGTTCAGGCGATTTGAGTTTTGATCGTAGAAATAGGAGTCTTGCGGTTGCTGGGCCGTGCCACGGCCCAGGCCGGCCAGGTTGCCATTGGCGTCATAGGTATAAGCTGCGCTGCGAGCAGAGTCAGAAAGGGCGCCCGCGCGTCTCAGGCGATTGAGCTCATCGTACCCGAAATCATATCCGAGTTGAGGGTCATTGAGAGGATTGCTGTCGGGAGAGCCGCCGGAATGGCCGTCCATGTACAGGCTCATGAGATCGATGTTGCCGGCCGGGTCATAATCGAGATCGAGTTTGAAAGAGGTGACCTCCTCGATAGTATCCAGCCAGTTGCGATCAGTCAAGGTATAATTGATGGTTCGGCCGTTGTTGTAGGCGATGTTCTCGACGTTGCCGTTGGGCCAGTAGGTGTATTGCGCCAGCGGCGTAGCAGGTTTGTTCGCAGTGGCATCGGCGTAGATAGCGGCCAGATGGCCGACGGCGTCGTATTCGCGCCAGATGTAGAAGGCATCGCTCTCACCGGAATTGAAGCGGGTTTCGCTCAACCGGCCGAGTTTGTCATAACCATAAGCGACTTGCTTCATTCCTACTTCTGTGGTCGGCAATTGCTGCACGACAAACTCGATGTTGCCGAATTCGTCGTAAGAGTAGTAGGTGTAGCCCCACTCGCTGCCGGTCGATGGCTGGTACGCCACGGCTGCCAGCCTGCCTTTGAGATTTCTCAGAGTTCCGGGGCTGCTGGCGTCAGCCCAGACACCGGTGAGTTCAGAGTAAGGTGGCTCCGTGTCGTAATGATACTTGACGCGGACATTTTCGAGGCGGTAGGTTTCATCTTCAAAGTTCTCGCCGCTGGAGCCGGTATAGACTACATTCGGGTCCAGGTTTGACCAGGATGGAATGGAGGCGTCTAGTGTTGCTTCTCCAACCAACGTCAGGCGGTTCAGGTAGTCGTATTGATAGAATACCAGGTCATTGCCACCGTTGTTGTGGTTTGCATCCTGAACGAAGCGCAGGTTGCCGTTGTTGTCATACTTGTAGCGAATGTCGGGATCGCCAAATACCTCGTTGATGGTGTTGCCGTCACTATCGGAATCCATGTCTGGATCGAGCACGGTGGTCAACTGGCCGAGGGTGTTATACCGGTACTTTGTCTTGTTGCCTTCCAGGTCTTCGATCTCAATGATATTTCCGGCTGCATCGAAATCATAGATACCGGATTTGTTGCGGGCGTTGACAAAGCCAACCCGGTTGAGATGCTCGTCGAAGTATTCATGCGTGGTGTTACCATTTTCGTCCGTCACTTGTGTGAAACGGTACGTCTGCTGGTCGAACACCCCAGAGCCGTAATCGAATGTGACCACCGTCCCCGGCGCACCGGCGTCCGGTATGATCTGTGAGATGCGTTGCAACGGATTGTCTTGGTAATCGATGTCGATATATCGGCTGCTCTCACCGGACGGAATCTGGCTGGCTTCCATGAAGCTATGGGAGGTGTTGAGGGAAAACGGTCGATAGATACGATCCGGGCGTCCGAGAGCATCAAAGCTTGAATGTTGTACAATATCATCATTGCCATCCCGCATTTGTGTTTGCAGGGGACGTCCGAGACCATCGTAGTAAGACGTGGACACGATAAAGTCCTGTGGCTGGGAATTATCGGAGATTTCGAGTGCTACACCGTCGATGTAGATCGTTCCGGTTTGCGTTCCTGTCAAGCCTATGAAGCAACGTATTCTTTTTGACCAATCTGCAGTTGGCGTCGGTTCGGCATAAGCGAGACTGTTGAAATGCACGGAAATACGCTGCCAGATCGTTCCGACCGCAAAATTCGAATCGCCGTTGTTTTCAATGCCGATTTGTACCGTCCCGCTGCCGGTTGCAGTTCGTACCCAAGCAGAAAAGGTAACAGGCTGGCCCACGAGCGCATGATAGGCGTATGAGTCGCTCCTTTGATAGGCGCCGCCATTATCTATTTCTCCATTGTAAAAAGTAAAACCAGCGCCGTCGGGATCGCCAGTGGAGCCGCCGTCAGTGTCGATAACCCTGAGTACATTGTTGCCAAACATGGGCTGCACGACGCTCTGATCGACAATATCAACCTCGCCCTCCCAGTAGGGAGTCCACTTCTCATCATCGTTCGGCGCGTCCCCCGGCTGCTCGAAGCTCCAATTGGGAGCGTAATTGCCCTCCGGAAAAGAGACGGACTGAATGAAGTTGGGATTGCCGACGCTGATGTCGTGGTCACTGTAGGCAGTGGCAGCTACAAGCTCGCGTTTCTGGTTGCGAGTATGAATGGGGCGGTTGAAGCCATCGTACTCTGAATAAACGATGTCGCCATTTGCGTCGTGCACATCGAGAAGCTGAAAGGTTTTCAGATCGAAAGATTGCGATACAGCGCTGCCTGCCTCCGGATAGATGCG
>CAZVSL010000640.1:0-3566 GCA_964629935.1 uncultured Calditrichaceae bacterium
CTCTCCGGCCGCGATGAAGAAATGCCCATCACGCTTCGTGCCACTTTCCTGCGAGCCGGCGAATTGCGCATCCTTCCCACCGAGTTAGCACAACGTTTGGCTGATGCGGCGAGCATGCGAAATCTGCTTGTCCACGCCTACGCCAAAGTAGACCTGAAAATTGTGTATCAGAGCATCCCCCAGGCGCTAAGAGACTTCAGCGAGTTTATTGCAATCATCTCTGCAAATAACGACTTGATTTCAGCGGACGAGGAATAATCCGTTTTTATAGCGTCTGTTGACACCAGCGGCCATCTTGTTTTTGCAACAAGCCATGTTTGTATTCCTGTTTTCAAGAAAGCAAAGTACCATCTTCCCACCATAAACTCCTTCCTTACAGGTTCTGAATACTAATTAAGATAATATAAAACAGCTACTTGTATTGTCTATCCGTTACGCAGACAGGCTGTGTCTACATGGCATGGATTTTGTTGTTATAAAAAAGGCACCAACTACCCCAAAATACCATGGTACGAAAGACTGTCCTGATCGCAGACGCAAAGGCAGACGAGCGAGAGTCATTGTGTATTGAGCTCGAAAGAGCCAACTTTCGGTGCGAATGCGTCGATTCAGCCAGGGGGGCGCTCGTCAAAATCAGGAGCCTGAACATTCAGGTCGTCATTATTCACCGGGACCTGCCGGATACGGATGGTCTGGAATTATTCAGAACCATCCTGCAATTCAGCCCCAAAGCCTCCGTTGTCATTGTCACCGATGAGGCCACTGTCGACTCTTCAATCGAAGCCCTCCGTCTCGGCGCCATTGATTATCTGGTAAGACCTTTCAATATCCAGGAGCTTGTGCTCAAAATAAAGCGTATCTTTGCTCATAAAGATTTTGTCGAGCAAGCGCAATATCTGCATCAGCAGCTCAATCAGCCCTACAAATTCAGTAACATCGTCGCCGCCAGTCCGGCGATGCAGCGCGTTTGCGATCTTATCTGCCGGGTTTCTGGGACAGACAGTAATGTGCTAATTACGGGCAACAGTGGCACCGGCAAAGAACTGGTGGCTCGTGCCATTCATCTGAACAGCCCCCGAAGAGACCATCCTTTCGTGACAATCAACTGCGGCGCCATGAATGAAGCGGTGGCCGAAAGCGAGCTCTTTGGTCACAAGAAAGGCGCCTTCACCAGCGCAATAAAAGACAAGATTGGCCTCTTCAAAGTTGCAGACAAAGGGACTTTGTTTTTTGATGAGGTGGGATGTCTTACCAATTCCATGCAATCAAAATTGTTGCGCGCCATCGAGTTCAACATGATTACACCGGTCGGCGGGGTGAAACCCATGCCGTTGGACATACGCATCATCGCCTCCACCAACCGCCGGCTGAAGGAAGAAATCCAGACCAACAACTTTCGTGAAGATCTCTACTACCGTCTGAGTGTGTTCGAAATTGAGCTCCCCCCACTCCAGAGCCGCCGCGAGGATATCCCGCCTTTGGTACAGCATTTCGTCAGCAGGTTTGCGCATGAGATGAAAAGAACCGTCAAAGGCGTCGATGCCGATGCGATGGAGATCCTCGTCAACCATGATTGGAAAGGAGAAGTCCGGGAACTTGAAAATGCCATCGAGCGGGCGATGATATTTTGTGAATCGGACATGATCACCCTAAGAGATTTACCCGGTTACCTCACCGAGAGCTCAGACGACGCCTTCAATCTCGATTATGATAAACCTCTGAAAGAAGCGCTCGAAGATTTCGAACGCCACTTCATCCTGGAAAATATCAGGCGTAAGCATGGACACAGGGTAAAGGCTTTCAAAGGAATGAAATTGAGCGAATCAAGCTTTTATCGCAAGATTGAAAAACTGGGGCTGAAAGACAAACTTCCGGGCAATTCTTACCGCAACTCGGGTCGATAACAAACTTATCGTAAATAGCGATACTCCCAAAAGTGGGAGTCTTCGACTCCTAAATTCCCAAAAATAGAAATCCCGACTACAGGCTGTGAAGCAAGGCTTGGAAACCAGTCTATTAAAAACAATGACTTACCTACAACACAACACCGTCTTGAAATCAATGAAAGTGGGTATGAATTTTGATAGACCCTTACCTCAGAAAACGGAGGCTTGTCAGGCAACAGATTGCTCTGCACTGGTCGTTGTTGATCACCAGTTACCCTATTTCGTCTTGCGAAAAGCCCTGGCCTGGCAATTGCGGGCTATCTCAACTCTGATTCCGAGCAGAGAGTCAACCGCGACATTCTGCGACTCCATCGGACAAAAACGCAAGCCTCCTTCTGCGAGCCTGGTAAGAACCGAAGTCACTGCTCGCGCCCAACCTAATCCCAAAAACCGGAGACATGATTATGCTAAACAAAATAGCCCTTATCGGAGGCGGTAACATTGGAGGCATCCTGGCGGAGGAAATCGTCCGGCGGCGCCTGGCCAAAGAAGTGGCCATGGTGGATGTAAAAGAGCCGGACCTGGCAAAAGGCAAGATGTTGGATATTGCCGAAGGCTCGCCTATCGTCGGCTCCGATGTTGTCGCTGAAGGCGCCAGAGACTACTCGGTAATCGATGGTGCGGATTTAGTCATCAACACGGCCGGCGTGCCGCGCACGAAGCGGCCGGATGGCACCATCCCAACGCGCGAGGAGCTACTCAAAACCAACCTGAAGATCACAGATGCTGTAAGCGACGGCATCAAGCAGTACTGTCCGGCAGCTATCATCCTGTCGATTGCAAACCCACTAGACGCAATCGTCTATCGTCTGAACATGAATCTCGAGCCGACAAGGGAACGGCTTGTCGGAATGGCAGGTGTGCTCGATTCAGCCCGATATCGCTATTTCGTGGCGCAGGAAGCTGGTGTCAGTGTCGAGAACGTCGAGGCCATGGTGCTGGGCGGTCACGGCGACACAATGGTGCCGATACGTTCTGCCTGTCGGATCGCCGGACTGCCTGTTGAAAAATTCGTGTCGCGCGAAAAGCTCGAGGCCATTGAAGACAGAACGCGAAAAGCTGGCGGCGAAGTGGTCAAGCTGCTCGGCATCGGTTCTGCTTTTGTCTCACCGGCATGGTGCGCACTGGAGATGGTAGAAGCCATTGCATTCGACAAGAAGAAAATCCTGCCTGCCAGCGCCATGTTGCAGGGAGAGTACGGCGTCAAAAACCTGTTCGTCGGCGTACCGGCAGTGCTGGGCGCAGGCGGCGTGGAAAAGGTCATCGAAATCGAGCTCACGACAGCGGAAAAAGAAGCATTCAGGAATTCTGTTCAGGCCGTGCAGGCGACGTCTGAGGAAGTTCTGGCATTGACCAGCAAGTAAGTTTTACATGGACAAGATCGGTTTCTGTGGCAGAGCTTTTAGCCACGGATTCACATCTTGAAAACTCTAATATCGAAATCCGAAACTCGAAACAAATCCAAAATTCAAATATCCAAAGAAATCAAGGTGCGACGTTAGGCGAATCTCTTTCTTTGATCACGCGTCAGTTCTGAATTTCTTTCTTGGAATTTGTTTCGAATTTCGAGCTTAGGATTTCGAGTTTCTGCTAATCCGTGGCTAAAAAAAAGAGGCTTTT
>CAZVSL010000641.1:0-3563 GCA_964629935.1 uncultured Calditrichaceae bacterium
CCTAACGCTAAGCAGGATGTTGTTTCCTGGAAGGTCCAAAATCAAGCAGAAAATAGATTTCCCTTTCGAATTGCCGTGTTTTTTGGAAATTCTAGATTAAGGTAATAAGGTAAAAATGGAGGGGCATTATATGCATTATATTTACTGAAGACCAGAGTATAGAATGGCACGTTTGGATTCTACCCACACAAAACGACATGTAGCCGATGAAAGCGCCGTTTGTCCAAAGGAGACTAATCTGAGTACTCGTAGACCGGAGTCTCGATTACTTTGCTGGGTTTAGAAGCACCTTTAATGGTTTGCTGCAGACGTTCTACCGTAGCAGGTGAAAAGTACTGCTCGCCTGTTTCGTCATTTACCCGCGCCGGAACGTTTTCGATAATGTAGAACTTGCCCTCGTATTCCAGCGCATAGGTTACCCGGCGTTCTGTTAGTTGCTCATGTTCGTGGTTCATTTCGTCTTCCTCTTCTTGAAATCTATCCATTGCGTTGGCTTGGGCTCATATACAGTGATGACCTTAATGATCGGTCTCGATGGATAGCTACAATGAATGTGTATCGCACGATTCCCTCTAGTCTTGCCCAGGATTAGACAACTTGGGCCATATTTATCTTCCGGATAGTCCTCAATAATTTCTGACTCACCGAGGATTGCTTCGTGAACTTCGTGTATGGAAATCTCTCGGATAATGCTTTGATCAACAGCATGTTTCGAAAACTCAAAGTCATCATCTTGAACCTTCAACCGTATTTCTTCAATCAAGTTCATCTATTGGGGCTATTGAGACTTCAGAGTTTATGTTCACACCGACCATTTTTTTCGATGGGCCTACACTTAAAGGTAACTCATGTATATATTAAAAGCAATATCCTGAATTGCATGTTTCACAATCAAAAGCTGTTCGAACACTTCAAGTACCCGTGTTCGATTATTCCAGTTAGATGATCAAATAGAGCTATTGAACATCAAGAACTTCAACTGACTTTTGCCCCATGATGTAAAAAGGTCGGATTGCTTTTTGAAGCCCCGGATTGACACTGATTTCTACGGATTTTGTCTGGCTGAATCCACTTAGAATCCGTGTTTTATCCGTGTTCATCCGTGGCTGACAAAAAAATCGAAGCTGCGAAACTTGAGTAACTGACTGGTAAGATACAATGCCCGCCCCGTTTTCATTATCCACGGAACGGGCACTGTCGTGTTGAGGCTCAATCACCTGCCTCGCAAATCCTCTCCTTCGCCGCCTCCAACCTCAGGAGATTTTGAAAGACGGCGGCTTTCCACTCTCCTCCCTGCTTCGTGAAAATCGCGAGCGGCGCAACTTGTGGTTTCTCCGGAAACGGTTCGCCCGTTTTGACGACGCTGCCCTCGATGTGTGCTACCGCAATATCGTCGCGCAGGAAGCGGATGCTGCGCACATCCAGCTTTTGCTTTGTGTCTTTATAGAGTGAGCTGAAGATTTGCTTGTGGCCCTCAGTCACACCGGAACGACCTTTGACATACATGCCGGTCCAGACCGTAAAGTCAATGTCATCGGCAAGATGTTCAGACCATGCCTCGGCGTCGCCGGCGGTCCAGGCTTTGGCCCAGCCGACAAGCAATGCCAGCACTACAAGTGAAATCTTCATAGTTGACAATATAGATCAACTAAACGACACAAAATTGTACCAAACGGACATCTGTGGGTAAATCAAGAGATATCTTCTTGACGATATGCTTAAAATTCCAGGCTCCGTCCACGCAGCCATCCAGTCCCGCCATGGACGTCGGAGAATTGGGGGCTGTGCAAAAAGCCCTAAAGGGCTTATTAGAGGCTTGTCTGCGTGCTATTTTCCCCGCCCTGAAGGATGGGGGTAATGATATAAAAAACATGTTATTAGCCCCGTGCTTTAGCGCGGGGACTATGCGAGAGCGCCACACCGATTTGAGGGGCTTTAGCCCCTTTTTAGGACTGTACGGGGGCAAGCCAGTGTTTGTGAAGGCAGGAGTCTTCTTTGCGTCTTGGCGTCTTGGCGTGATTCTTCCTTTTTGGCCTGGTGTTGTCTTATTTGGACAAAATATGTCCGAAGACTTCGCCGGTACTATTACGATATTCTTTCGGCGTCATGCCGGCAATGTCCTTGAAATCCCGGCAGAAGTGGGCCTGGTCCGTGTAGTGTGCCGCATGGGCAATTCGGTGAGAGATTGTGTGGTAGGAATAAGATGCAGCGCATTAACGAACCGGCTCAACCGCATGTAACGAGCAGGGCTAACGCCAACTTGTTGCAGAAAGAGCCGGCGCAGATGGCGTTCCGAGGCGCCCAGGGACCGGGCAATTTCTCTCAGGTTACCCTCTGTGGGAGTCTGTTTAAGATGCGCGCAGGCATGCCGTATCATCTTATGTTTCGCTGGCCGCTGCACCAGACGCAACAGCCAATGCAGCAGCACCTGACATGTTTGCGAAAGTTGGGCGCTTCAAAGAGACGCTGCTGCAATGTCTCAAGGTTGTCAAAAATCAGTCTTGCCTCGACAAACATATCTGTCAACTCGCTCGCCGGCAGTCGCAATAGTGCAGCGCATGCCTCCATGGTTAAACTGATGCCTATCAGGTAGAATTCGTTTCCGGGTTGCGTCTGAACAGCCGTCGTCTGTACCCCATGCACAAAACAGGCGCCCAGACTGGCCGGCTCCCGGACGTCTTTGCCGGCGATCAGACGCGGCGGCTCTGCCATACAGAAAATGATATCTACATTGCCTTTAGGCAGAATGGTTTCTCTGCGAAATGAATTCTTAGCCCGTCCACGCCAGATTGACTGGAGATATGGCCTTAGCGGATGGCCAGGCGGTGGTATGTAGCGGTCTACTCGCATGGCATATTCAGAAAATTATAAAAGACGTTTTGAACTCCAACTACTCAATCAAATAAAACGCCTCCTGTCGCGGACGGAAGAGTTCCCAGCCTTCAGGCGTGAGATAGGCAACATCTTCCATCATTATATACACTTCTTGCTCATCCCATTCGGGCACGGCCGTCAGCGTATTGAGCTCGATGGCAATGTAGGAGCCTTCACGCAAACGCTTCTGCTGCCGTTGCGTGTCACCCCGTCGGGCCGAGCGGAAATCAATGCTGGCGCCCAAACCATGGCCATGATTGCCGACAGGATGAGAATAAATCTGCGCCCGGATGCCCCGTTCTTCCATCTCCTGCATGGTGGCCTTGTACACTTCTCCGGCCGTGCGACCGGGCCGGGAATGGCGTTTCATCAGCGCGTCCTGCAGGATGTTTGTATTCTTCAACGCCGCCTTCAGACCTGCGGGTGCATCGGTTTCACCTTCACGCAACACATAGGCCATCTTCTGCCAGTCGGTGTCAAATCCCATGTAGGAAATGCCAAAGTCCACATGCAAAAGGTCGCCGCGCTGGATCACGACATCTTCGCGCGCTACCGCCAGGAACCCCCGCGAGGTCGGGTTAGGCGTGCCCCGGCGCTGCACCCGGAAGTCGGGTTGGAACCAGGTGCCGACGCCGTGTTGCCAGAGTGCGTCATACATCCAGCGCCGCAGATCACCGATGGTGGTTTTG
>CAZVSL010000642.1:0-3563 GCA_964629935.1 uncultured Calditrichaceae bacterium
TCCACCTGTAATTCCAACTATTGTACCTCTGGCATATTGGTCCCAATGAGGTGCGGCCAGGCCGACAAAAGCAGGGACAAAGTAAACACCACTAGTATCAGCAACCGAGCGCGCCAAGACCTCGGTTTCATCGGCAGAGTCAATGATCTCAAGGCCATCCCTCAGCCACTGAATTGCAGCTCCGGTAATATATACGCCAGCATCTATGGCGAAAGTGAATTTTTTGTCTCTGCTCCAAACGACTGTCGTAATGAGGCCACTCTGAGATTGAACCACTTTGTCGTCCGTATTCATCAGCATGAAACATCCCGTGCCATAAGTTGTTTTTATAGAGCCAGCATGGAAACATGCTTGTCCAAAAAGTGCTGATGCTTGATCGACAAGGCTACCGGCAATGGGAACCTTTGCGTCAAAGAATTCGGCTGGCAGAGTATAACCGTGAATCATAATACTATCGTTAATTTCTGGCAGGATCGCTTTTGGAATTCCTATGAGTTCCAGAATTTCATCATCCCACCGCCCTGTTTGAAAATTGAAAAGCATAGTACGCGAAGCCGTAGATGTATCCGTTATGTAAGCCTCACCACCCGTTAATTTCCAAAGTAACCAGGTATCCAGGGTTCCGACCAGCAAATCGCCACTGTGGGTTTTATGCCGAACGTCCTCTATGTTTTCCAGGATCCATTTGATTTTTAACGCTGAAAAATAGGCGTCTATTGGCAAGCCTGTTTTCTCAGAAATTAACTTCCCGCTTTTTTCCTTCAGATCGTCGGCCATGGCCGCCGTTCTTCTGTCTTGCCAGACGATCGCATTATAAACAGGCTTACCTGTTTTTTTGTCCCACGCCATGCACGTTTCGCCCTGATTAGCCAGCCCGATAGCCCTTAAGTCATGAGCTTGCAGGTCAGCATTGTCCAGGGCTGTGGCAACGGATTTCTTGGTTTTGTTCCATATTTCAACGGGATCATGCTCGACCCAGCCCGGCTTAGGGTAAAACTGTCGGTGCTCTGCATAACCCTGCGAGCAGACGTTCCAGTCGTCATCAAAGATCAAGGTAGCCGTTCCCGTTGTCCCCTGATCAATACCCATATAATACTTTCGTGCCATCTGATTTTCTTGTTATCTATGATATGCCGCATACGGCAACTATTGCAGGAATGCCTGGCAAACGTCACGAGCAGACTGAAGTACCAGGCAGTTACTTCGATGTTTCCAACATAATTGCCACTGAGTAACGAGCTGAATGCTCATCAAGATCAATAGTATTTTCGTATTACCAGCTTACCCATTTCCTCAATGAGCTTTAGTGCTCTCTTCGGTGAGTTTTCCCCTTCGACAGCAGATTTGTAGATTGGAATAGCGCGGTCATTTATCTCATTATAAGGCCCAAAACGGGGCCGAGGTCTAGAATGCTCCAGTTGTCGATACGGAACACGGCGCCGCGGATCCAGGTTGAAGACTCTTTCCTCCATCTCTGCTGAATTTAGGACCGATTCCAGGCAAACCATGTATCCCGATCCCATGGACCAGCGAATCTGAACATCACGGCTTAGCCAATACTTAATGAAAGCCCATGCCGCTTCATACTCATCTCTGGTCTTGCCTTTAAACATGTAGACATTTGCGCCACCGATTGGATTGATGTTGACCTTGGCATAAGGATATTCAGCAAGATCAAGGTCATCTGGAAAAGAACTCGTTTTCAACAGCCACTCCAGAGCGGCGCAGGACTTATTTGCCATTGCAGCTTGCCCCGAAAAAAACTGGTAGACATCCTTGCCATACGAAATGCAGAACAATTCTTCATCAATCATACGACGCAAAAAACTCAGCGCTTCTAATCCTGGTTCATTGTTCATGAGTATTTCGTCGCCATTTTCAGATATTACTTTGCCTCCCCACTGCCATGTAAACGCTTCGAGGTCCCAGTCCTCGATATGCAAGTTCAAGCCATAGTAATCGGGCCCCAGTTCTCGTTTTATTATCCGCGAATATTCTTCGACTTCATTCCAGGTTCGGGGAGGTTTATCAGGATCCAGGCCAGCGCGCCGAAAAATATCTCGGTTGTAAAAAAGGTTAATATTGCTTGTGTTTGTTGGTATGGCATAGACTTTATCATTATAGATACAACTTGCAAGGATCGGCTGGATGAAGTCGTCGCGAGACAGATCCTTGTCGGATTCCAACAGACTATCCATGGACATAACTGTGCCATACTCCACAACCCTGGAAGCAAGAGATTGCTCGATTTGCGCCAGCACAGGCTGATTACCTGTGGAAACAGCGACCAACAACTTTTGCATCATGTGTCCATAGCTGCCCTGATAAGAGCCTTCGCAATAGACGCTGTCTTGAGAATTGTTAAACTCCTCGATAATCTGCCACAGCTCTCTCTGTCCGGAAGTATACCAGAAGGTGAATCTCTTTCTTTGATCAGATTCAGACTTGACTGAACAGCCGGAAAGCAGCAGATGACAACAAGTCCAGATGATTATCAATATCAGAGGACACGTTCCTTGTCGGCCGGTAACAAACATATCAGGCTCCGTGTAACGTTCAGATGTAACTTGGATCAACCTTTTAGACCACTCATCGAGATGCCTTCTATGAATTGGCGCTGCACAAAAAAGAAGACGATGATTATTGGCAAGGTCACGATCGTCGTCCCTGCCATCACCAGCCCGTAATCGATACCAAATTTGCTTTGAAACGCCGCGATACCAACCTGCACAACTCGCATCTTCTCTGAGTTTGTGACGACCAGCGGCCATAGCAACTCATTCCAGGAAGCGAGAAATGAAAATAGTCCAACCGTCAACAGGGCTGGTTTGGAAAGTGGCATGACAATTTGAAAAAGATATCGTAGCTTGCCGCACCCGTCTATGACAGCAGCGTCATCGAGATCTCTGGGGATCGTCATGAAAAATTGACGTAGCAGGAATATAGCGAATATGCTCGAGAAGGTCGGGGCGATCAAGGCCTGGTATGTATCGACCCAATCGAGCTTTGTGATTGTGATGAAATTGGGGATCAGTGTCACTTCACTCGGAATCATCATTGCACTTAAAAAAACAACGAATGCTATATTTCTTCCCTTCCAGCGCATTTTAGCGAATGCAAACGCTGCGACAGATCCCAGTATCATGTGGCTAAGAGCGTGAGTCAATGACATGATAAGAGAATTCAATATGTACCGTCCCATGGGCACGGAAGTCCAGGCTAATTTATAGTTCGAAAATTGATATTCGCTCGGAAGGATTGTCGTGAAAACCTCGTTTGGTGGCTTAAAAGAAGTAAGTAACATCCAAATAAACGGAGCGTTCAACAGCGTAGCAAAGACAATTGCTACTACTGAAAAGAGGAAATTTTTTGCTGATAGTTTTTTCATTGATAATGCACTTTTCTTTCGCCGTATCGAAAGTTGAGAACTGTCAGGAGTAGAATGACGACCAGAAAAATACACGCCAAAGACGAAGCATAGCCCATACGCAAATACTTGAACGCATTCAAATAAATATTGTAAGCTATAACATTAGTAGCATTCTGTCCGGTTCCCGGATCGA
>CAZVSL010000643.1:0-3556 GCA_964629935.1 uncultured Calditrichaceae bacterium
CCGGCATCGTGGAAGACAATGCCGGTGGTTTGCACATTCGCGGCGGCCGCACCAACGAAGTATCTTACCAGGTTAACGGCATCTCCATCAACAATCCGTTTTCGGGCGAACAAGGCGTCGGACTGGCAACCAACGCGGTGCAAGAAGTATCCGTCTCAGCCGGTACGTTAGCGCCGAGTATGGCAACGCGCTCAGCGGCGTCATCAATTTTGTCACCAAAGACGGCGGCCCGAAATACAATGCCAGCGTCAGGGCCTGGTCCGGCGACCATTTGAGCTCGCGCGATGATGTCTTCTTCAATATCGACGAGGTGGAGCCTTTTAACAACAATCGCCTCGAATGGACCTTCAGCGGACCGGTGCCCGGTTTTGGCGACAAGCTGACTTTCTTCACCTCGGGTGTGCGCCAGCAAGATGACGGTCACCTGTACGGCATGCGCGTGTACGACACCGATGACTTGCTGTTCTTCGATGGCGACCGGATTCTCATCGACCCGTTTGGCCTGGAATTTCAGCCTGGTCCGAACGGCACCATTGTCGCGACCAACACCGACCAACCCGGCGCAGACGGCGACCGCGAAATCGTGCCCATGGTCACCCGCGAAGATATCAATTTGACCGGCAAACTCACCTGGAAACCGGACCCCCGGTTCAAGATTTCTTACGACCTGATCCTTGATGACAGCGATCGATTCAACCGCGTCGTAAGGCAGGGCAATTCTTTTGTCAATGCCTACCGGCTCTTCCGTTTCACGCCAGATGGCCGGCCCAAAACCACAACCACCAACATCAGCCACTCCTTCGGTGTGACCCATGCCCTCAATGATAAAACGTTCTACACGCTTAAGGTGGGCGCCAATTTCACCGAGAGCCTGACCGCCGTTTTCGAAGATGTGTTTGACCCGGGATATGTCCCGCCATTTGGAAATGATCTCAACAACCACATCATTCCGCCGACTTCGACCGCCGGCTCTGCCTACATCGCCGGCGGCACGGACTTGTTCCGATCGGAGGAAAAGTCGCGCTCGCTCATCGCCAAACTCGATGTCGTTAGCCAGATTTTACCGAACCACGAGCTGAAATTTGGCGGTGAATTTGCACATCATCGTCTCGAGCTGGATGAATTCACGCTGTTGTTCGACGACGAGCAAAACCGGTTTATCATCCCCAGCGCGGAAGTCAATCCCGACCTGACGGAATTTCAATTCTACACCCGTGAACCGATCCAGGCTGCGCTTTATGTGCTGGATAAAATGGAGCTGGCGAGCAAATTCATCCTCAACCTCGGTATGAGGTATGAGTATCTGGATACGCGTGCGCCCTTCAATCCGGACCTGGCCGGTACTGTGGATGACCCCATCGGCGTTAGCAATCCGCAATTCCTGCAGCAATCAACGCCCAAGCACCGCCTGAGCCCGCGCGCCAGCTTGAGCTTCCCGATCACGGACCGCGGTATCATCCGGTTTTCCTACGGCTGGTTCTTCCAAAACCCGACGTTTCGAGATATCTACCGCAACCCGCGTTTCGAAGATTTCAACAATTTTGCCCGTGACGACCGCATCCCGACCTTCGGCAACGCCAATCTGGAGCCGGAGCGCAGCATTCAGTATGAGATGGGGTTGCAACAGCAATTCACCGATGATCTCAAGATCGATCTGACTGTGTTCTACAAAGATGTCAATAATCTTATCGACGACCGCCGGGTCGTCGCCGGTGAGGCTGCCGCGACAAAAGAATTCAACGTATTTACCAATATCAGCTATGCCAATGTGCGCGGCTTCACCTTTGCCGTGATCAAACGGCCTGCTCCGGGCGATCTTTTCTCCGCAACGCTCGACTATACCTTCCAGATCGGCGAGGGCGCATTCACGAACCCGCTGGACCTGGCCGTGGATACACGCACAGACAGACGGACCGAGCAGGAGCTCGTGCCGCTGGATTTCGACAGAACACACACGCTCAATGCTACCGTGACCCTGAGCAAACCCTGCAACTGGACGCTCAGCACCATCGGCTCATTGCAGACCGGCACACCTTACACGCCAGCCGTGCCCAGCTCTGTACAGGCAATCGAGTTCGAAACCAACAGCGACCGCAGGCCGGTACTCACCAACATCGACATGAAACTCGAAAAATTCTTCAAGGTCGCCGGGCTCGATTTCTCATTATTTGTGCAGGCCGAGAATGTTTTGGACACCAGGAGAGAACGCCTGGTGCACACCAACACAGGACGCTCTTTGAACAATCTAAACGAGAGCATTCGGCCGACGCTTTTCAATAATCTGCGCAATACCATACAGAATAATCCACAGGACTTTTTTCCGATTGAATTTATCGATAACTTCTATCAGCGCGAAGATTTTCTCGCGCCGCCGAGGGAGGTTCGCTGGGGGATGACCTTCAGGCTATAAATTGTCCTTTCAGAGACACATTCACTCAAACATTGAAGCCGATGACCAATAGAGTGCTCAAAATGAAAATGACCGCAAAATATCTAATCATCTCAGTTTCGCTCCTGATGCCATTCACATGGTTCGGCACGGCCACTGCCGGCGACGATAAAGACAAGGATCTGAAGCAGCGCAATATCAAAGAGTTGACCACCTTAGAGCGCTATGAGCTGGTAGAACAACAAATGCAGGCGCTGGCCACTTCGCTGCGCCAGGATGAGCGCCACGACCGTCTCAAAGAGACCATCATCTCGGGCAATCAGATTCGCGTGCTGGTCACCAACCAGGGTTCCATCTCAACGCCAAGCGCTGATAACGCCAACGCCGATTTGGTCTGGCCGGCAGGCCCAACGGGTCTAGGCTATGCCTTCGAGTTCGGTCCATTGGTGGCGGCTGAAGTGATCGGCGAAGACGGCGACACCTTGCACATCGTCTCGGATGGCTTTTTTGCCGGCTCCGGCGGTGAGTTCGAGCCCGGCACCGCCAACCGCTGGGGCTGGGAACCCAGGGTTGGCTTCTCCGATCCAAACTCCAACGAAGTTGCGCATTTCTCGGACCTGGACAGAGACCTGGATGGTAAGCCGGACAGTTGGCCGGAAGCGTGGTTCAATGAGACCCTCGGCAGATATGTCTGGCCTGCGTTCCTGGGCGATGACGCCACCACCCCTGATGAAGAAGTCTTCTACGTGATGGACGATTTTGATAATGCGGAATTCAACTACTTTCCTGATGCGAATGATCCGACTATCAGAGGCCTGGGACTCGAGCTGCAGGTTCGCATCTTTCAGTTCAACAATCCCCTGGCGGAAGACCTGATCTTCCTGGTTTACACAGTCACCAACGTCAGCCCCAAAACCCTCGACGAGGTTTACCTCGGCATGTTCGGCGACCCCCACGTTGGCGGGCCCAATGATTTCGCTGACGACTTCGGCGGATTTATCTCAGCCTTTGATGACGATTTTGATTTCGACACCCGTAATATGCTGTTCGCCTTTGACGAAGATATGCTAGGCGACCAGGGTAAACGCCCGGGCTACTTTGGCTACCGCTTCCTGGAGAGTCCTGGCATCGACAATGACAATTTTGACAATGACGACGACGGTTTGA
>CAZVSL010000644.1:0-3532 GCA_964629935.1 uncultured Calditrichaceae bacterium
TCCTGGTCATAAACCGTGACACTCGCACTATACATAGGAGCGCTGCTCACGTTGGCCGCGCTATACAGGAAAGTAAGCGCAATTATATAACCAAGATGTAGTAGGTCGGGTAGCTTTGCAGTACCCGACCTACGATGCTGGGATCACTCCTTTAATACGTCATATTAAAGACTAATGAAAGACCTCTCTTGTCGTGCCTGCCAATAATATCATACAGCAAGCTGAGAGCAAAAAATCTGTCACTCTTTGCATAAATTCGAATGGACGAACCCACCGAAGTCTTGTATGAGTGTGAATCTGGCAATTTAGCACCGTCCAGCTTCTTTTTACCGCCCCAATACCCGAATGCCAGGATGTTCAGGGAAAACGTCTTTTTCCGGAATAGCGAGCTCTCCAGTTTGTAGTGAAGCTCGTTTCCAGCTTCATCATACAACCCTCCAAAATCCAACAAACTCTGGTTGCTCTTTCGCCTAAGACGGTAGCTGACTGTACCATCTAGCGAGAAAGGGCCGAAAGATTTGCCAATAAGAAGCCCCACATCAATCTTGTTGTCTTCCAACCAGAAGGATTTCCCTATTTTCCCTAAATGAAATGCGATTCTGATAGCAACATCTCGATTTCTTAAAGGTACTACATATTTTGCCCATATCCAGGGCGTACCGTAAGCAGTACCAGAAACTCCTTCTGCAGTCAACCATCCGACTTTAGGGGCAATATTCAACTGAAATTTGTTTGTGAAGACAATTCTGAACGCTACGTATGTGCAATATTCAGTGTACGATATGTTATCAGCAGATGCTTTCCCTGAAGCATCGAACTCGTTTGTTGCGAAGAATGCAAAAGCCGTTGCTTTAGTTCTATGATGAGTCTTTCTACTTTCAAAATAATCACTATAGGTGAGATAATCGAACGTAAAAGCCTGGCCCAGAGTTGGTTCGACCGCAATCAATGTGAAAAGCATCAAAAGTGGGTAAATGTTGCGTGAATGAAAGCGCGTGTTTCTGTACATTATTGCTACCTCGCAGTATAAACATGTGCTCCGCTTTGATCGTAGACCTTTTCCCAACTGTCCTTAATAGCGGGTCCAATGGGAGCAATACTTGCGTCATCGCTGAAATGATGACCCGCTGCAGCGGCGGCTGTCGTTACGGAGGAGATCACTGTAAGCCACGGGGAAGTCGGCAGCATTGTAGCCAGCGCTGTTCCAAACGCAAACAAGTCTAGATCCTCACCCGCACTTGGACTCGACTTCGCATGTCCCCAGTAAGCTGCAAACGTCATCCATTCAAGCGGATCACCGGGTTGAACTGTTTCGATGGCAGGCATGATCACAATATTTTGATAGTTGTTGAAATCAATATGTAAACCGAAGCCATCAACGTCTTCATCTGTACCAATTGGGTTGATGTTTGGCCAGTTCCCGTCATCGGGAAAAGAACCATGTGTACCATGACCATCATAGCCATCTATGAAGCCTGTATGGCCGCCCACAAATACTGCAGGGTGAGTAGAGTTGACAATGGAATAATCAACGCCAGCAGTGTATCGCGGCGCGACCTCCTCATGAAAGTAGTACTCGACTCTCGAAATGCTCGCTGAAGTTGGATCTTGGGAGTCCAAAACTACATTGATATGTTCCCAGTCACCTTCATGTCGATTGGCCGAAGCGTTAAAGACATAGAAGAACCAATACTGAATGATTGTATCATTTCCATTGTCAAAAAAGTTAACGTATGTTGTACCATCAGCATATTTCGTTTCTGTATGATGATCACCGATGAAAGAAATCCAACTTGAATACCACTCTGTGGGGCTGGTATTGCTGATGTCGCCCCACTCGAAATGAGGCACCATTAGATAGACCGCCGTTGCTTCTCCGCTTTCACCAAAAAGTCCGTTACCATTTATGTCAGGTGTGGCAACTTCTTTATGAACAGGGGCTAAGTGCGGATATTTGAGATACATGTAATAGGGATTCATTTCACCAATGGCAATTTCATCCATGTCAAATTCTCCATGATAGCCACCACTTGTATCATATAGTCTGACCAGAACATCTTCCCATCCCAGAGCCCCATCACCATTCCTGTCCAGACTTTCCACAGGAACAGGACTCACGCCGTAGTCCAATGAGTGGAGCCTTAAATCCGGACAAAACTTCTGAGCCAAAGGCATCTCCCAACCATCAACGACATCATTGCGATTGATATCCAATCCAACATCAAACGTAGGGTATAAATAGTTACTTGTTTCCGTGTAGGTACCTTGTGATGAGAGAATCTCATAATCCTGATCGGTAATGGTAACATACATATAGTCCAGAAACCCATCCGCCGTCACAGCCAAGTAAACATAGCCGTTCATATCTGTTGTACCGATATCAAAATCAAACATGGTGGTGGTATGCACTTCCAGTCTGACCGGAACGCCGGCCAGAGGCTGGCCATTCTGATCATAAACCGTGACACTCGCACTATACATGGGAGCACTGCTCACGTTTGCTGCGCCATACAGAAAAGTAAGCGCAATTATATAAAAAGTAAAGCGTTTCATGTTAAACCTCCCGAATCCCGTTTTTTGTTTTCATTCTGACAGCCTGTAGATTTCGGCATGTCCGGATAAGTTTGTTGGCATTGTGGCGCGTTTACTTCAAAAGCAAGAGCTTGCGCTGGGCCACAAAGTCGCCAGCCCTGAGCCGCAGGAAGTAGATGCCGCTGGGAAGCGGTCGTCCGCCGTCATCCCGGCCGTTCCAGGTGAGGCTGAATACGCCGGCAGCGTAGTCGGCGTCGACTAACGTGCGAGCCAACTGGCCCAGGGCATTGAAGACGCGCAGCTCAACATGCGCCGCTTGCGGCAGGTCGAACTGAATGCGGGTCTCAGGGTTAAAGGGATTCGGGAAATTCTGGTACAGACGGAAAGACTCCGGCAGGAAATCAGCGCCAGCCATTTGCACCGTGAGCGCTGACGATTTCTGCGCCAGGGAGCTGCCGCCCAATTCTCGCGTGAAGAATTCTTGCGCACCCTCGAGATTGTCCTCGAAATCGCTGAGCTGTGGCGCCTGCACCACGGTGACGGCAAACTGCACGGACTCGCCGCTGTGCAACGCAAACGGCCCGGAGCTCAACAAAAAGCGGTAGTCGCCGGCAGCGTCCATATCGGAGCTGGCGCCCTCGCCTTTCAGATAGGCATACTGTTGCGGGTCGCTTTTGGGAAAGTTGCTGTCCTGCAGCCAGGAGATGATGGGCGTGTCCGTACCCAGGATCATGGCGCCAAGCAAGGGCGCTTCCTCTTCAGGCAAGGCGCCGTCGACAATAAATGGCGCCTGACTTTTCAGGGCAAAGCCGATTTTGTCATCATTGGAGGTGAGCTGGTTTCGGCTGTCTGTTGCGTCCACATCCACCCACAAACCGGCGTAGACCTCGCTCAGCGCTTCAGCGCCTGCGTCCAGAGAAATGTCAAAGATGATGATGGCAAACCTGGTGTTCCTGAAGCCATAGATGCGTTGCCTGACCTGCAGCCCCAGCGGCTGATG
>CAZVSL010000645.1:0-3523 GCA_964629935.1 uncultured Calditrichaceae bacterium
CGGCGTGCCCCCCGCCTACTACGACGACATCATAGGTATCTTCAAGCATCATATTTTCATCTTATTTTTTGAAATTCATGCTTCGTTTTCCTGAGAGCGCCTGGCCATTCCCCTCCTGGGAGGGGACCGGTTTGGTCGCTGGCGGCCAAACCAGGGTGGGTTAACCGCGGCTTGCGTTTCTGCTCGATTTGTCTTGCTCCAGCATTTTGGCTTCAAGCGTTGGCGCTATGGCCCACCCCGGCTTCGCCACGCGAACCGGCGCGGCGAAGCGTCCGGACGCGTTAAGATGTTTCACGTGAAACATCTACTTGCCTATGCAGAACCTGGAAAAAATGTTTCCAAGAATATCCTCAGTCGTAACTTCTCCGATGATCTCTCCAAGTTTGCTCAGAGCTTCCCGCAAGTCCACAGCAACAAATTCCCCGGAAAGGCCGTCCTGCAAAGAAGCTCGGGTTCGGTCTAAGGCATCGAGGGCGCTTTGCAGTGCTTGCTTTTGGCGCAGATTAGAGAGCATCGGTTCTGCCGCTGAAATGCATTCCCGCCCGATGGCCGCTTGCACCAGGGCTCGTTCCAAATTATCAAAACCGGTCAGCTCCTTTGCTGAAATCTCCAAAGTAAGCTGTCCCGGAAAAATTGCGTCGAGCGTTTCTTTGGTCGCGACCTGATTCAGGTCACATTTGTTGAGTACTGAAATGACCGTGCTCTTTCCGGTGACCTTGACTGCTTTCTTGATTTCCTGCACCAACTGCCGGTCGTCTTCATCCAGCGGACCGGAAGCATCGAACAAAACCAGCACGATGTCCGCATCCTTGATCTGGCGGTAGCTGCGCTGTACACCCTCATGTTCCACGATGTCTGTGGTCTGGCGGATGCCTGCGGTGTCGATCACGCGAAAATAGACGCCGTTGATATCCAATTGCTCCTCCAGAACATCGCGCGTCGTGCCCGGTATCTCCGTCACGATGGCTCGGTCCTCTTTCAGCAACGCATTCAACAAGCTGGACTTGCCGACATTGGGCTTGCCCAGGATGACGAGCCTGGCGCCTTCGCGCAGGATCTTGCCGCGCGCGTAAGTCGCCAGAAACGAATCGATTTGCTGGCGGATATCTTGCAAGCGTTGCGCTACTTCTGCCCTGCTGGCAAACTCCACATCTTCCTCAGCGAAGTCCAATTCCAGTTCCAGCAATGAACAAATGTCCAGCAGGTCCTGTCGCATCTTGTGAACCTTTGCGGATAGCGCGCCCTGATATTGCGACAGGGCAGCGTGCAGGCTCGCCTCCGTCCTGGCGCTGATGAGATCGGCAACGGCCTCCGCTTGCGACAGGTCCAGCCGGCCATTCAGGAACGCGCGCTGGGTGAACTCGCCCGGCTGCGCCAAGCGCGCCCCCCGGGTCAGAACCAGCTCCAGGATGCGATGGCTCAGGAACTGCCCGCCATGGCAACTGATCTCGACAACGTCTTCAGTCGTGTAGGAATGCGGCGCTCGGAACACGGTCACCACCGCTTCGTCCAGCGTGTGGTTTGATCCGGCTGCGCTATCCGAATCGCTGCCCTCCTGGCTGACAATCCGGCCCAGGCAGGCTTTGTGCGATGCTGCCTGTGACAAGCGGGTCTTGCCCTGAAACATGCCGTCAGCGATCTCCAGGGCACGTTTTCCGCTGATGCGAATAACCGCGATACCGCCCGATCCGGGCGGCGTGGATATCGCTGCAATTGTATCATCGAGATCGTACATTTGTCTAAACAAACAAGCCCCACAAAAAAGTGCAGGGCTTTGGGTTGCTATCTTTATGGTGCGCGTTCCGGCAAAAGCGCCCGCACTCGTCTACCGGCTCCTGCCGCGATAGTCATATTTCACGCGTCGTTGCCGCTTTGCTTTGGTCTTTTTTTCCGCCTTGAGTTCTTCTGGGGTTTTAACCTTGTGCGGAATGACTTTCTCCTGGAAGATAGATAGCAGATTAAACAGCGCGTAGTAGAGATTCAGCCCCGAGGGAAATGTGTTGAATAGCAGAGTCAAGAACAGGGGCATGAAATAAATCATCGCCTTTTGCTTCGGGTCCGTTATGGATATTTTTTGCTGGATAAACATGGTGACGCCCATAAATAGTGGCAATATGTTCACCGTATCTCCGTAAAGCGGAATGGAGAATGGCAGCGTCGCGATGGTGTCAGGGCGGGATAAATCCGTTATCCACCAGGCAAATTCAGCGCCGCGCAGCTCGATAGTTGACTGGAAGACATTGAACAAGGCGATCAGGAGCGGCATCTGCAGCACCATGGGGATGCAGCCGCCGAGTGGATTGACGCCGTATTCACGATACATTTCCATCACAGCTTGCTGCTTTTTCTGTGGATCTTTCTTGTACTTCTCGTTTATCTCCTGCATCATTGGCTGTAAGGCCTGCATCTGCTTCATAGAGTGGTAGCTTTTGCGCGTGAGCGGATACAGCAGTATCTTGATCAGGATCGAGAACACAATGATCACGACGCCATAGTTCGGGATCACTTCATGCAACAAGGTGAAGCTCCAGAGCACGAACTTGCCAAATGGCCGGAACAGGGTCCAACCCAGATCCATCATGTCTTCCAGGCCGGCGTTGTAGCTTTTGAGAATATCGTAGTCAAGCGGACCCATATAGACGGTGAACTCGTCTGTCTTTCTCGCCTGCTGCCCGAACGGCATGCGCAGATTATACTCGAATTTCTTGAAGGGTACTTCCTGGCCGATCTGAATTGGCTCCCCCATGAAGAGAACGGATTCTCCCTTGGCTGATTTTGGGATGACGGCGCTGGTGAAATACTTGGTCCGAATGGCAACCCAATCCGTTGAGGTACCCAAAAGCTCCTGCTCCGGTTCATCGCCGATGTCAAAGTCATCGACTTCACCTTGAAACACGTAGCCGCGGGTGTTTTGCATGTCCATGTCGAAGTCAGGCTCTGTGGAGCTCATGCCGCTGCGCCAGGTCAGCATGTATGAAAAGCCATCGACGACCTTGTCCAGGTTGATAAGCTGTATGTTGAGGTCGATGGAATACAGCCCCTGATAAAACGTGTAGGTCTTCTTGAGCCGCTGGCCGTTGCCGAGATCGAGCGTGAATGCCAGGGTTTCTTTCTGGTTTCTGTTTGTCAGCCGGACCTTGCGTTTGTCCATCTGAAATACCATCTGTCCGGTGTCGATGGTGTCCTCTTCTGCCGGAAGCAGAACGCCAAGGTTGCCGTGGCCATATTGACCGACGAGCTGGACGGGCTGCTCATCGGGTCCGTAATACTCTTTCAGTCGCCAGGATTTGACCGTGCCGCCTTTGCTGGAGAAGACGGCATCGTACAGCTCCGTCTCGATGATGATATCTTCGCCAGCACCGAGCAGGGAATCTATCGCAGTGAAACTCTGCTCCTGTTCCTGTTGGCGCTCTGCCAGCGCCGGCTGTGATATGCCCTGCCCTACCTCCTGTTCGGCAGCCGGAGCATCGCCTGAAAGGAGCTGTTCTGAATCCTGAGCTTGCTGCTCGACTGGCGGTTTTTT
>CAZVSL010000646.1:0-3501 GCA_964629935.1 uncultured Calditrichaceae bacterium
TTTGGGCATCCCACGATTACAAATCCGGCGGGCAAGCTGGGCAGCATGCAACAATTGCAGACGCCGCCTATCGGATTGGTGCGCAATATGGCGCCGGCGCCGTTTGGCCACCTGCTCGGACTTGGCGTCCCGCATCTAACCGGCTTGCTGGTGATGGCTGAGGACCAGCCGCGCTCTGAAAACCGTGTGACTATCGACGAAGCCAAAACTGACCGTTTCGGATTGCCACAACTTCTGGTCACACACACCTACACGGAGCGCGATCTCGCCGCCCGCGATGCGCTATTGCAGAAAGCGAAAGCGGTGCTCAAAGAGACCGGCGCCTGGTTCTGCTATCTGCATAAGATCAAGACATTTTCACATGCCGTAGGGACCGTGCGCATGGGCGAGGATGAGCAGACTTCGGCGCTGGATGCAAACTGCCGATTCCGTGGCCTGGAGAATCTGTACGTGCTGGATGGCAGTTTCATGCCCACCTCAGGCGGCCTGAATCCGAGCTTGACCATCGCAGCCAATGCCTTGCGGGTGGGAATGGAGATTGCAAATGGGGAATCGGAAGGCGGAAGAGGTAATTCGGAAAACGTGCGGCCAGAGCGGCCTGGCCAGACTTATTCACATTCATAAAGATAACGATCCATGCCAAATCAACCCATTCACCTTGCGTTTCTTGGCTGCGGTGCAGTGACGCGCAAGCATAGCAAGACTCTATCTGGTATGCGCGACCGTGTGCGATGTTCGTACGCGAGCCGCGATCAGGCAAAGGCAGAATCATATAAGCGCACACATCAGGGAGTAAGCGCGTTCGGGTCTTACCACGCTGCCATGCATGCGGAAGACGTCGATGCGGTGCTGGTAGCGACGCCGCCGGCGCAGCATCTGGAGCTCACGCTGCAAGCGTTGGAGGCGGGCAAACATGTCATCGTGGAAAAGCCGCCTTTACTCAAATCTCACGATTTCGACAGCGTGCAGCAGGCCGCACAAAAGGCTGGCCGGCAGGTTCTGGTGGCAGAGAATTATTATTATAAGCCGCTGCTGGTCCGGTTGCGGGCATTGATCAGGGAAGATATCATTGGCGAAATCTTGTTTCTTCACATCAATGCCTTGAAGCAGCAAAGAGTTGACGATTGGCGTGGTGATGCAGAGCTGGCAGGCGGCGGCGCCCTGTTCGAAGGCGGCATCCACTGGATCAATTTCCTGAACAACATGGGACTGGAGCTTGCGGAGGTACGCGGTTTTCGCCCCGGCGACAGGCAGGGCATTGAGAAGAGTATGCTCGTGAGTCTGCGCTATACAAATGGCGCCGTGGGTTCATTTTATTATTCCTGGGAGATTCCGTCGTTGTTTCAGGGCTTGCGCCTTTCCAAAATCTATGGCCGTGAAGGCAGCATCACGTTTGAATCAAATGGACTTCTTGTCTTCATTCGTGGGCGCAGCAAGAAGCTCATTTTCCCCGGCTTCAAAGATATTTCCGGTTACAAAGGCATGTTTGTTGATTTCATCGCTGCGCTGCAGAATGAGCGCAATCCGGAGTTTACGCTGGCGTTAGCGAAAAAAGATGTAGAAACCATCGAAAAAGTATATGAAACCTGTTGAGGAGGTTCAAGCAGACTAATGGAATTGATTATCGCTCTAATTATCGGACTTTTGGCCGGGTTGCACACCTCGACCTGGGGTATGTACAAGGATGCACCTTACGAGGGCTTTAGCTGGCCGCGCTATTTCCGAAGCACGGTCATCAGCGCAATTGCTGCGGTCGCGGTGGTGATGGTCACGAATCTGGATGTGACTCAGGCTGCCAATATGGTGGTGCTTTACGGCTTCACTTACGTGATCGAACGCGCGCTGGTTGAGTATTACAAGACTTTTCTGCGCGAGCAGGATCAGTCGAAGTATTTCATACCCATGCAATTTAGTGTGCAGGGCAATGTCGTGCAAAGCCGGGCTGTGCGTCTGTCGGCTGGTGCAGCGTATCTTGCCGGCGTAATTGGCGCGGTTTATGGCGTCTACTACTTGCAGGCAAGTCAGGTTATCAGCAGTCCGCTGGTCGCGGTACTGGTTGTGGGCAGTCTGGGAGGGTGGATTTCAGCGTTTGGCGGCGCCTGGAAGGATGCGCCCAAAGAGGGGTTCGAGACTTTGAAATTTTTTCGCAGTCCGGTGATCGCGTTGATCTACGCCTTCATGCTGGCGAATTTTACTGACAACTATCTCTTTATATGCTTTGGCGCGCTTGGCTTTACCATCGGTACTATCGAAACGTACAAAACGTTCTTTTTCCCCAGCAAGCCGCGCGGCAAGTTCGCCGGCAAGGAAATCCGGTTTCCGGAGATGCTGCAGAAGCGGCAGTATTTTATTCCGCTCTATGCCGGTATCTGGCTGGCTGTCATCACGACTATCATTCTGGGGTTTGCGGGTCCGCATGAAGGGTTGCTATAATCACTGACACGCAAAGGGAATCTCCTGCGTGGCGACGCATGGATCCCGGCTTACAACATGCCGGAATGACAACTTTGTAGCGTTTCCGGATTGGCACAAATTAACGCAGAGTCTCGGAGTTAGGGGAGTTCATTTCGAAAAGGTGTCGTAGTTGCTCACCACCCAACGCCCGTTTTCATTGACCGTGGCCAGGACAACTTCACGTTCGATATCCTCGCCGTCCGGATTTTCGATGGTGATCTTATAAAATAAAGTCACCGTATTATCATCACGTTGTTGCGTGTTGACGTGGGCGTAATCCAGGAACGGCTTATGCTGCGCCAGGTCCAGATTTGGCAGCATCCGGATGCCTTGCGTGAGCTCGATTTCGTCTTGCAGCTTATCGGCGGCCAGACCCGTGCTCAGCTCCAGGGCGCCACGCTGATTCAGCTCGATGAAATAGCGGAATAGAAATTCATCCGATACGCCTTTGGGTGAATTTTCGTGTCCACATCCGGTCAGGCAGATGATAAAGAACAAAGCGGTAAATAGATAGTAACTTGTTTTCATCTCAATGTCCATCAATAAAACAGAAGTCCCAAAATGCTGTCTGCGATAATTACCAGTGCGATCGCCGCCACCACAGAGGAAGTGGTGACCTGCCCGACCTCGCTGGCGCCGCGTTCGGCGCGGAAACCGAAGAAGCTGCCGGTCAATACGATTATGCCCGCGAACACCAGACTCTTGATAAAGCCGGTGACGATATCACGCATGATGAGCACTTCCTCCATGCGATTCAAAAAGACTTTGGGCGTGATATCCATGTAGATGAAGGCGATCACCATGCCGCCAAAAATACCGACGATATCGGCCAGGATGGTGAGAAAGGGCATGGTGAAAATACTGGCGTACATCTTGGGAACAACAATGAAACGCACGGGATTCAACGCCATGGTAGTCAAGCCGTCAAGCTCTTCTGTAATCTTCATGGTTGCAATTTCAGAGGCGATTGCTGAGCCGCTGCGTCCGGCAACGATGATAGCTGTGATCAACGGGCCCATCTCACGCAACATGGCGATGACGATGAGA
>CAZVSL010000647.1:0-3486 GCA_964629935.1 uncultured Calditrichaceae bacterium
GGAACGACGTGTACGCGTGCATCCAACTTGCCTTCATTCTTGATGACAAAATCCGTGGCCAGAGCTTGTGTGGCAAAGCTCATGTCCATGACCGAGGCGGGATGGCCCTCAGCAGCGGCGAGGTTGATAAGGCGACCCTCGCCGAGCAAATTGATGCGGCGGCCGTCGCTCAACACATATTGGTCCACATAATTGCGGATGCCTTTACGCACTTCTTGGGCGAGCTCTGCCAGTCCTTCGGTGTCAAGCTCAACATTGAAATGACCGGAGTTCGCTATCATGGCGCCATCTTTCATGACCTCGAAATGCTCTTTACGAATGACATGGATGTCGCCTGTAACGGTGATGAATAAATCACCAACTTTGGCGGCTTCAGCGATGGACATCACGCGGTAGCCATCCATGACCGCTTCCAGCGCACGTACGGGATCGACTTCTGTGATGATGACATTTGCGCCCATGCCTCTGGCGCGCATGGAAACACCCTTGCCGCACCAGCCATAGCCGCAGATTACCACGTTCTTGCCAGCAAGCAGAATGTCAGTACAACGAATGATACCGTCGATAGTCGACTGGCCGGTGCCGTAGCGGTTATCAAACAGGTTCTTGGTTACAGCATCATTGACAGCGATGACCGGAAACTTGAGTGCGCCGTCGCGCTCCATGGCCCGCAGACGAATGACGCCGGTGGTAGTCTCCTCCATGCTGCCGGCGATGTTCTTGCCAATTTCAGGATAGTCTGACAGGATCATGCTCACCAGGTCGGCGCCGTCATCCATTGTCACCACGGGCGCGTGTTCAACGGCTGTCTTGATGTGTTTATAGTAGGTTTCGTTATCTTCACCCTTGATAGCAAACACGGGGATGCCATAGTCTTTGACGAGAGAAGCCGTAACGTCGTCCTGTGTTGACAGCGGGTTGGAAGCACAAAGCAGCAAATCCGCGCCGCCGGCCTTAAGCGTGCGAGCAAGGTTGGCGGTTTCTGCGGTCATGTGCAAGCAAGCAGACATTTTTCGGCCTTGCAACGGCTTGCGTTTTTCGAAATCTGCCTTGACTTGTCGCAGAACGGGCATATCATTATCAGCCCATTCGATGCGTTTTCTGCCTTCACTGGCGAGATTGATATCCTTTACATCGTAGTCCACGATACCTCCTCATAAGTTTTCATAATTAGTGTTTGATAGTATTTGACCGGAAACGATCCCCGAATGTCATTCCCGCGGGTTGTAAAGCAGGAATCTTCTGCATACCAGCAGATGGATTCCACCAAAGCATGTCCCTGCATGTTCTTAACAGGGAGTATGCAGGAATGACAGAATAAGCGAGCTTTCGGTCAAACACTATTGAGAACAGTTTATTGAATTATCCTTTGGCTAGCGTCTCGGCCTTGTCCGTGCGCTCCCAGGTGAAATCCTGGTCATCGCGGCCAAAGTGGCCATAAGCTGCTGTTTTTTTGTAAATGGGACGCCTGAGCTGCAACATTTCGATGATGCCCCTCGGGGTCAAATCGAACGTCCGTGAGACCAAAGCAGCGATCTCGGGGTCAGGCATGGCGCCTGTGCCAAATGACTCTACACGGATGGACACCGGCTCTGCCACGCCGATGGCATAGGCGAGCTGGATTTCACAGCGCTCAGCCAGGCCGCTTGCCACAATGTTCTTGGCCACGTATCTGGCGGCGTAGGTCGCAGAGCGGTCGACTTTCGTCGGATCTTTACCGGAGAAGGCCCCGCCGCCATGGCGTCCAAAGCCGCCGTATGTGTCGACGATGATCTTGCGGCCGGTGAGCCCGGTATCGCCGTGCGGACCGCCAACTACGAAGCGCCCGGTTGGGTTGATGTGATAAACCGTCTTGTCCGGATCATAAAAGTCAGCCGGCAGGATCGGCTTGATCACCCTCTTGATGATATCATCTTTGATCTGAGCCTGGCTCACATCCGGGTCGTGCTGGGTTGAAATGACGACCGTCTCAACGTTGACCGGCTTGTTGTTCTCGTAGCGGACGCTGACTTGAGATTTTCCGTCTGGGCGGACATACGGCAGAACGCCTTGTTTCCGCACTTCGGCCAGGCGCATGGAGAGTTTGTGGGCCAACATGATAGGCAGAGGCATCAGCTCCTTTGTTTCCTGTGTGGCATAGCCAAACATCATGCCCTGGTCGCCGGCGCCGTCGCGGTCCACGCCCATAGCGATATCCGGAGATTGGGTTTGGATGGCGTTCAGTACAGAGCATGTCTTATAATCAAAGCCGTAGCTGGCATCTGTATAGCCGATTCCTTCTATAACGCCGCGTACGAGGGTGGGAATGTCGACGTAAGTTTCAGTTGTGACCTCTCCGCCAACCATAACGAGACCGGTTGTGATGAAGGTTTCACACGCAACGCGACCGTTCGGATCGTTTTCAAATATTGCATCGAGTACACCATCTGAGATCTGATCGGCCATCTTGTCAGGGTGTCCTTCTGTCACAGATTCAGAAGTGAAGATCATTGAGGACATTAGGTTTTCTCCTTATTGCTGTTTGCGTTACACTTAGCTAAATTGAGCGATTTAGCTTCGACAGGCTCAGGCAACGGGCCGCAGGCTAAGCTTGTCGAAGCCGGAATCCGTTCAGTTTGGGTCTTAATTGTCTTGAGAGAGGGCATCTAAGATTTTTCTGTGCAATTCCGGGGTACTGGCTGCAATACATGACATGACTGCTTTCTTGCCGTGCTGAAGCAGCAAAACATTATCGATGCTTTCACCAAACGCATCCGTTACGGGACAACCAGCCTCTTTCAAAATGATATAGGCACCGGCGAGATCGTAAGGAAACGTGCCCATAATTTCTGTATTACTGATACCCTCAAATTCTTTTTCTGCGGCTGGGATTTCGGACAATAACCTGCCGCCAACATCAACGTATGCATCAAGATGGCCGGTGACGATGCGAGTCAGAGAAAAGGCCGCACTATTGAACAGGAAGGCGCCGGCTGCCATCCCTGATTTGTCGATGAGCGGGCCCAGATAGCTCATCACGCGTTGAGCCGGACGGCCAATTATGTCAAAGCTCCAAAACATTCTGGCGATGTCTTTGGTCTCCGTCGGCCGGACTACCTTTTCTGTATTCCAGTTCGTTTGCACGCCGTTTCCCTGTTCTGCATAGAGCCATTTTCCTGATTTGATTTCGAGTACGACGCCGGCCAGGATGGCGCCAAAATGGCCTTCCTCCACCAAAGGGAACGGCCGTATCGGGCCGTCCCTCAACTGCCCGGGCTGCCTTACATTTGCCTGCGGATTGACCTATTCGCCCGGGATTGCCCCATCCGTTTCATTATCACGGTTCCCGCGGGCGGCGCGAAAGAAACACCGGGAGTTGAACTGCGCCTAGGACGGGAGCGCCTGAAGCGCGAAGGAATTGTCTTCAAGCAGATACCGTACGGAATCAAGCTCACGTAGAAGAAGGAACGCGAAAGCGCGAAAGGACGAAGACGCGAAACGGACAAC
>CAZVSL010000648.1:0-3474 GCA_964629935.1 uncultured Calditrichaceae bacterium
CGAGCTGTCCTGCCCGGTCTCCTGCGCATACAGTGAGACGTTGAGACAGAGCGTTGCCAAACACACAATCAGGAATCCCCACCACAGGAGACCATCTTTTTTCTGTCGCCGGTTGTGTGACTTTGTGACTCTGGTCATAACCGTATCCCTCCTCAATCGTCGATTTCGGGCTTACGTGGGAACTTTACGTATGGCAGCCTGACGCCATCAAATTCGAATTGGTCGCACCGTATTTGAGTAGGCGGCTCGAACCCGACGCTGCCGGCGAAAGCGATGATGTCGTCCTGGTCCACGCCATCTCCGCTGACGCCAATCCCACCGACAAGCTCACCGTTTTTGTAGAGCGGTACGCCACCCGGGAAAATGGTGATACCGTTGCCCAGCGGCGGAGCACCCAGCCCGATCTGTGCCTGCAGTTGAAAGTCAAAATCTGGGACAGCCGATTCTACAAATAGCGGCCCTTTTTGCAGGGGGCGTCCCAGACGTTCCACATCAATGCCAGGAGGATAAAAACGCTGGCTCAGAAAACCGACTGCGCGGCAGGTCACGGCCAGACCTGCGTCAGGCTGCAAATCCAACAACTGGCGCACCTGTCTGCCAAGATCCGTGTTCGGATCGCTGAATGCTACCACAGTGCGCGCCTTTTGCGCCGAGACATCGTAGCTGAAGAGTGTTGCATCCCGGCTGCGTTTGATGCCGAGCACGGCGCCGTTGCGGTCGACAACGGTAACAAATACGCGAGCCGGCGTTCCGATGGGTCGCCGGATCGCAGCCCTGGTTTTGTTGGCCTGCTCGATCGCCTGGTTGATGATTTGCCTGACTTCCTGTTCGTCGAGAAAGTCATTGCCCGTGATGCGAAAATCGAACTGCGGCCCCAGGTTCACTTCGGCGCTTTCGATTGCATCGAACTCGGAATCATTTACGGGAAATCTGGGCTGTGGAGCCGCCTGGATCGGAAAATCGGCATGGACCTCACCGCGGCTGCTGAGATCGTCCGGTGTTAGCGTAAAGTTTCCTGACGGCGTCTCGGCGCTAGCGTAAAGCAATCTGATGCCATCCAGAAAGATGTTGTCCCCACGCTTTTCCGGCGGCGCCGTAAGCTCGCCCGTTGCGCCCAGCGCGATCAGCTCATCGGTGGTGGCGCCGCCGGTGGCGCCACAATCTTCCAAAAAATTGTTTGGCAAACCACTAAGCTCAGAAAACGTGCTGATACCCAGTCCGCCAGCCAGAAAGCCGTTCTTGAAGATGGGCACACCACCGGGCACGCCGGTCAATCCAGGCTCACCACTGCCGGGCTGGCCAGGCAGAACCGCGCCGCCATTCGGCTGGATATCACCGCCGCCAAGACTCGAGAACGGCACGCCGTAAAGGGGGCCGCCGGGCGTGTTGTCGATGCCTGGTGGGAAGTGCGAGCGTGTGATAAAGCAAGCCGTCAGGGAAGTAAAACCATGCTGATTGCTGCTCAGATAGGAGGCGGTTCTGGCCTTGGCGCTGGCGCCGGTGGTTGGGTCGGCAGCATTGCCGCTGGCGCCGCTCATCGTGAACACGCCCAGAACATTGGCCTCGCGATCCGTGACCGCAATCACGGCTGGCGCATTCAAGCGCTCTGCTTGTTGCACGGCTTGCAAGATAAGTTTTTGCACATCGTCAGCCGTGAGAAGGGGAGAGTTTGTGGGCGTTGAAAACGTGGGCGACCCTCCGGAATCACAGCCGAGCTGGCATAAAGCGACGAACATCAGGTGAATTGCCAGAACAACAATGGGTTTGTGTGACAATTTCCATCCTCCGCAATTATCCATATAAATAGCAATAGGTTGTAAAATATTGACAGGCTTCCTTATCTCAAAAGAATCAGCTTTTTCGTAGCAACAAATCCGTCAGCCTCGAGACGATACAGATAAACCCCACTCGGCGCCGGATTACCAGATTCATCCCGTCCTACCCATATTGCCCGATGTTCGCCAGCAGTCTTTTCCTGGTTTAGCAAAATGCTGACTTGCTGGCCGAGTAAGTTGAAAATGGTCAACCGCACATGGGCCGGACGTGGCAGCGCATAAGAGATCAAAGTCTCCGGATTGAAAGGATTCGGATAGTTCGGCCGGAGCACGAAATCCGACACACCCGCCACAAGATCGCGCACGCCAGTTGGCTCTTCTTTCCCCATACCCGTTAGCTGAATCTCGACCGTCGCATTATCAGGATCGTTGTTAGCCAGGCTCAGTGTAGCGCTCTTTGAACCTGCTGAGACGGGTGTGAATGACGCCACTATGTCCTGACTGTCTCCCGGAGCTACAACAAACGGGGCGTTGCCATCAAGCACGGTAAACTCTTCGGCATCTTCTCCGGCCAGTGTGGTTGCAATCACGCTCAAGTTGGAAGTTCCGGTGTTTTGCGTGACGAATGTTTTGCTGACGGTGGAGTCCAGTGCGACTTCACCATAGTCATGCTGAAGGGGCGTGACCGATATATCCGGCACAGGCTCGGGAGTCCCTGTGCCCGTAAGCCCGACCTCGAATGGATTCTCATCGGAATCGTTGCTATCAAAGCGGAGAGCAGCGCTCTTCTCGCCCAATGATGTCGGGGTAAACGTCGCTGTAACATCCAGACTCTCATCGGGCGCCAGCACAAAGGGTGCGGGATCAGCAAGGATAGCAAACTGCTGAGCATCCTGCCCGGTCACGGTGAGGCCCGCGACCTCGAGGTCGGCGGTACCTTCATTGTGCACGATAAAAGTGTGCTCAGCAGTTTCATTCAGTATTGTTGCACCGAAATCGTGCATTTCAGGGATGGCGGCGATGTCCGGCACGGGAATCGGCACACTGGTACCCGCGAGTGGTACATCGGTGGGGTTCTCATCAAGGTCGTTGCTTTCGATGCGCAGCACGACGGTTTTCTCGCCGAGGGTGACTGGCATGAAAGCCACCACGACCTCGTGCGCTTCTGCGGGCGCCAGTGTGACATTCTCCACGCCGCTCTCTATGTTGAATTCCGATACATCCATGCCTGTCAGCGTTGGGGCTTGTACATTTAGATTAGCCGTGCCTTCGTTGGAAATCACGAACAACCTGGAAGTTGTATTGCCCCGCGTCACCTCTCCGAAGTTGAATTCGGTGGGGGTGATGGCAATGTCTGGCGCCGGCACTGGTATTCCTGTCCCGCTTAAGGACACATCGAACGGGTCTTCATCCGGATCATTGTTTTCAAAACGGAGCGCGGCATGCGCCTGGCCAAGTGATGTAGGTGTAAAAGCCGCTGTGATCTCCACGCTGTCATCGGGCGCCAGGACAAAGGGCGCAGGATTAGCTGAAATAGCAAAGTGCTGAGCATCCTCTCCGGTCACGGCCAGGGCTGTGACCAGGAGGTCAGCACTGCCCTGGTTGTGTACAGTAAAGATATGCTCCGCAGTCTCGTTCAGGATTGTTTCACCAAAATCGTGTGTTTCGGGAATGACCGCGATATCAGGTACGGGGATCG
>CAZVSL010000649.1:0-3472 GCA_964629935.1 uncultured Calditrichaceae bacterium
GGTCATGGAAGGTCTCCTTGGCGTGGAAACGTCCGGGGCGCGGCCGGGGACCGCAGCGATCCTGCTGTGCTGGCTGCCCAGCGCAATCTTGGCGCCATCGCCCGCGGCGTGCAGTTCAATTATGGCTACGATGTATTTGGCAATGAAATCGATGAGGGCGGCGTTGATGGCGCCCGTAATCCGCAATACTTTTCGGCTTATCTTCAGGATAAGCTCGAGGCCAAGGACCTGGTCATAAATGCGGGCGTGCGTTTGGATGTCATCGATAATGATGATTTCACCTTTAGGGATAGCTCAAATCCGCCTTGGGACCAGGCTAACTTCGGTCTGATCGAGGACCAGCTTGAGAATGTCGATCCGCACGTGGAAATCAGCCCGCGGCTGGGCCTGGCATTCCCGGTGACAGACCGCACTGTTTTCCACCTGCAATACGGCCGTTTCGTGCAGGCGCCACGCCTGACCGACATTTATAATGGCTCCAAGTGGTACGATGATATTTTTACCGGCGGCAACTCGTTTCAAACCAACCTGGTTGGCCTCGGCTTGAAGCCTGAAGTTACAACCCAGTATGAAATCGGCTTTAACCAGCAATTCAGCGAAAACGCCGCGTTTGACATTACAACGTTCTATAAGAACATCAAGGACCAAATCCAGGTTGTGCGTGCCAACACCGTGGCTGCCGCCGCTGCAGCAGATTACAACGTATTGGCAAATCTCGACTTTGCCACTACCGCCGGTGTGGAGCTGTCGTTGACCTTACGCAGAACCAGTCGGGTGGCTGCACAGCTCAACTACACCATTTCTCGCGCCCTGGGAACCGGCTCGGTTGCCAACTCTGCAATCTCCGGCATCGAGCAGCAGTCTGAGGTGCCAACCGCGATTTCACCGCTTAGCTTTCATCGCGCCCATGTGGGTTCTTTTAACCTTGACTATCGCTTTGGCAAGGGCGATGGCGGTGCGCTGCTGGAACAATTCGGCGCCAACCTGTTGTTCACGTTTCAGAGCGGCCACCCGTATACATTTTCACGCGGTGATTTCGGCCAGCAGGATGAATCGTTCGGTGGTCAGATTACTGATCCACGCTCGCGGTTTCCGTTGGAAAGCGTAAATGCCTCAACGACGCCATGGAATTTTCAGATGGACCTGCGTCTCGATAAGACAATCGGTTTTGGTAAGTTCGACACCAATTTCTATGTCTATGTGCAGAATCTGACAAACCGCGAGAATGTTATTAACGTATTCCAACGCACCGGTAATGCTTACGACGATGGGTTTCTCAACAATAGCGAGCTTAGCAGTTCCGTGCTCATAAGACGGGATGAGGTCAATCCGGGCTTTGGCGCCGCTGCCTATGAAACACTTTATCGCGCCATTAACCTGGGCGGCAACGCAATCAACTTTCGCCGCAGCGGCCAGGGAGCGCAAGGCTTTAGTGGCCTCGAAGTTCTGGGTATACCGCGTCAAATTCGTGTGGGTGCGCGATTCGAGTTTTAATCACCTTCTCTAAATACGCTGTTTGGGTGATTGGGGCTGCCTCCTTTTGAGGCAGCCTTTTTTTTGCTTTGACTTACTTTGAATCGTTTGTGAATTTGCTTTCCTCAGTGTGATGCCGGAGACGGCTCGTCTTCAGCTTGACTTTGTTTCTCTGATTTGCGATATTATTGCGTGTTAATGAAATGCAAAAAAAGCAATTACGCTGCAGGTACACTCCTCAGTTTCCTTCTTCTGCCATCTTTGCTGTTTGCTCAATTTGAGCATAAACTCACTCAGCATCTCATTCAAGATATTCGCGATGGCGAGCTCGACGAGTTTTCGCACATCGAAGCTGCCTTTGTCCTGTCTGGTGTGAATGACGAAGACAGTCTGCGCTATTACGTCGACTGGTATGATACTCTGGTCGAGCGCATCCGTGGCTATAATTTTGATCCGTTCGATCCGGTGGGCTCGGCAAGAAAAGTCTTCAACTATATTCGCACGACCTTATACGACGAGTACGAGCTCGAAGCGACGACAATGGTCGATATTGTTGAAAGACGGCGCTATAACTGTGTTTCATCCACTATTCTATATAATCTGGTTTGCAAAGATCTGGGCTGGACGACTGCGGCGTTCGAGACGCCGACGCATGTCTACACCATTTTTTCTGAATTCGATAAACGCGTGATGGTAGAGAACACGCATCCCATGGGATTCAATATTCTGCAAAATCTGCACGTTTATTCCCAGTATCTGGCCGAGTTCTATCCACAAAATGACGTTTACAAGATCGGGCTGGACCGGCTATATGCGCATGAAAACCGCCAGGGCCGCACCATCACCAACACCGAGCTGCTCGGCTTGCTGGCGTACAATCAGGCCTATTTTGCGATGAAGAAAAAGAACTATGAGCAGGCCTATCAAATGGTGCTGGTGGCGCAGGATTTCAATCGGGATTCGCGCTCCAATGTGAAGTTCGAAATCAGCCTGTACTACCAATGGGGCAAGCGGCTCTTCGAGCAGAAGCGTTATCCCGACGCTTTCGAAGTTCTCGCAGACGGCGCCTATCGCTATCCCGATGAAACCGGATTGCTCAGGAACACACGCACCGCATTTGTTAATACATTGCGACAAAACTGGCGATACAAAGATTGGCAGCTTACGCGCAGAATAATCAGGGAAATGATGGCGCTCAATATTGCAGACCAGGCAGCGCTTGATTTGCTCGAACAAGCGCTCGTGAAATGGTGCAAATATTTCATAACCCGGCGCAAAGCCGAGCAGGCACATGAAGCCATCGACCTGCTCGAGGCTCATTTTGCAGAAGTACAAGAAATTGCAAACCTGAAACGTGATGTGGCAAGGATGAACTAATGCAAACAAACGGAGCAAACGTCGCTCATTTTCGCTTTTATGCTGAACTCAATGATTTCCTGCCGAAACAAAAGAAACAACATTCCTTCCCATACAAATTTTCCGGCAAACCCGCCATCAAAGACAGTATCGAAGCCATCGGTGTGCCGCACACTGAAGTGGACCTGATTATCGTCGCTGGTGAATCTGTCGGTTTCGATTACCATTTACGTGACGGCGACAACGTGTCTGTCTATCCGGTGTTCGAGGGTTTGGACATCTCTCCGGTCAACCGGTTGAGGCAAGAGCCGCTGCGCAATACAAAATTCGTTCTCGATGTACATTTGGGTAAGCTCGCGCGCTACTTGCGCATGCTTGGCTTTGATGCCTTCTATCGCAATGATTATAGCGACACCCAAATTGTCGAAATTTCGGTAGCTGATAACCGCATCATTCTGACCCGGGATCAGGGCTTATTGAAGAATGCGGCGGTGACGCACGGCTACTGGCTGCGCTCAATGCAGCCCAGAAAGCAGGTGTGTGAGGTCTTGCAGCGATTCGACTTGCACGCGCAGATCCGCCCGTTTCATCGCTGCATGCTGTGCAACGGAAAAATCGAAACAGTAAGAAGAGAAGACGTGCA
>CAZVSL010000650.1:0-3462 GCA_964629935.1 uncultured Calditrichaceae bacterium
ACATCGACTTCTATGCATTGGGCAACATACCATTCGTCCTCTTCCAAATGCTTGCGCTAAATGTCTTCGTCATATATCGCTCCGATTTCTTACAGTAAATGGCTTGATGAGAATCTTATAACTTGCACCTGGCCTGATCTCTGCGGTACGCTTCTTTTGAGCTAAAAAGTGCTTGGTTGTACTTTTCTAACTCTATTTCGTTTTTTGCAACGACCTTCTTCATCGCTCACCTGTAGAATTTTCAACTTTTTCTTTTAGACTATGCTTTGTTCAAATGTCCAAGAACAGCCTCCTATCTTATCTAGTGGATTTGACAGGTCTCGAGCATCGGTCCGCTGCAAACATTCAACCAGCCATTTTGGCCGGTTTGTAATTTATAGGCAAGAGCTTTTCCAGGCTCACATGTTGTGAAGCATTGAGAATTTCTATCCCAACAATCTTGTTTTCTTCACCTATGTCGAGAACGATATTGTCGGAAATTCGCCTGTTTGTAACCTCTTGCTTTGTGTCATCCAAACGGACGTAGAGCAGATCGGTTTTGTCATTGTATAGGATGTTCATGGTGTTCCTTCCATTTTCCATAGAATACATAAACCGTTACGGTTTTCTGAAAGCACGCCATATTTACTTTCATAGGCTTCCAAATCCTCGCGAAGTGCATGAATGTCGGCAATTATTTCCTGTAAAGTCATGATGAGATTTCCTTGCAAATCTGCTGGATTCACATCATGCCTTTTCTAATTTAAGCTGAATTTATTCCAAAGTCAATGCTATCTGTCCCGAGTAACTCACCCAAGCGCAGCCTTGCTTTGGCCCGGACGGCGGCGACGTCTACGTGGTTGACAATACCTACAAAGGCGAAAGCGATCTGTGGCGGGAAGGCGGTTTGATCTGGGACAACGCGCCTGTGATCGAAGGCGATGAAATCGCCAGCATTGGCGCCGCCACCGCCGGACAATGGGTCGAGGTGGATATCACATCTGCCATCCCCGGCAACGGCCTCTACAGCTTTGGCTTGATGAACAACGAGTCCAACAGCGTCATGTACGCCACCCGCCAAACCAACCGCGCCCCAGAGCTGGTGATTGAGACGGAAACAGCGCTAGCCAAGAGCGGCAAAGACAGACTAACCCTGAACGTAGCCTCTCTCCTGCCCGACCGGATTCAACTGCAGCAGAACTACCCGAATCCGTTCAATGCCGGCACCACCATTGAATATGCCCTGCCCACACAGGCGAAAGTAGAGATCACTGTCTTCAATGTGACCGGACAGAAAGTCAAGACTTTGGTTGACGGTGTACAGGAAGCTGGTTTCAAGAAAGTGACCTGGCAGGGCAAGAATAACCACGGGCTGGATGTCGGCTCCGGTATTTACTTCATCAATATGACGGTGGGTAAGGAGAGATTTGTGCGGAAGGTGACGTTGCAGAAATAGCGGAAAAGGTCCGTTGTCCATCCGCGTGCTGGTGATAGAAAATTTTGTAGCCCCGGATTAAGGCTGATGAAACGCGGATTCTCATGGCAAACCAAGCATTTTTAAGTTCTATAGTCATTCTATCCGTGTTCAATCAGTGTCAATCCGTGGCTATGCTTAGAAACTGTAAGACAGATCAACCCACTCAAATCAAATGCGGAACTATTATTGTGGTGCCCGCCATGTTTTTAGATTTCGGCTTGGCCATATTGCTGTTAGCGCTTAGGTCACTTCCTACAAGTTCTCAAATTCATCTTCGCTTAACCCGGATTGTCTCAAGATACTCTTAAGTGTTCCTAAAGCAATTTCTTTATGCCGGGGAACAGTCGCCGTTCTTCTTCCTTCTTCCATTTCTTTGGCAAACTTGACGTGGCTTCCCTTCTGACTCACTTCTCTGAATCCGGCCTTTCTTAATTTACGGGCGACTTTTCTATAGGACAATACTTTAAGAGGCATGAAACTCTATTTCTAACTGCCGGATCTCCGGTATAACAGTAGCCTGAGGTTCTTCAAAATGAAGTTCTAATGCCTCTCGCAAATTGCTCAATGCTTCTTCTTCGGTCATTCCTTGACTGGCTACATCGACTTCTATGCATTGGGCAACATACCATTCGTCCTCTTCCAAATGCTTGCGCTAAATGTCTTCGTCATATATCGCTCCGATTTCTTACAGTAAATGGCTTGATGAGAATCTTATAACTTGCACCTGGCCTGATCTCTGCGGTACGCTTCTTTTGAGCTAAAAAGTGCTTGGTTGTACTTTTCTAACTCTATTTCGTTTTTTGCAACGACCTTCTTCATCGCTCACCTGTAGAATTTTCAACTTTTTCTTTTAGACTATGCTTTGTTCAAATGTCCAAGAACAGCCTCCTATCTTATCTAGTGGATTTGACAGGTCTCGAGCATCGGTCCGCTGCAAACATTCAACCAGCCATTTTGGCCGGTTTGTAATTTATAGGCAAGAGCTTTTCCAGGCTCACATGTTGTGAAGCATTGAGAATTTCTATCCCAACAATCTTGTTTTCTTCACCTATGTCGAGAACGATATTGTCGGAAATTCGCCTGTTTGTAACCTCTTGCTTTGTGTCATCCAAACGGACGTAGAGCAGATCGGTTTTGTCATTGTATAGGATGTTCATGGTGTTCCTTCCATTTTCCATAGAATACATAAACCGTTACGGTTTTCTGAAAGCACGCCATATTTACTTTCATAGGCTTCCAAATCCTCGCGAAGTGCATGAATGTCGGCAATTATTTCCTGTAAAGTCATGATGAGATTTCCTTGCAAATCTGCTGGATTCACATCATGCCTTTTCTAATTTAAGCTGAATTTATTCCAAAGTCAATGCTATCTGTCCCGAGTAACTCACCCAAGCGCAGCCTTGCTTTGGCCCGGACGGCGGCGACGTCTACGTGGTTGACAATACCTACAAAGGCGAAAGCGATCTGTGGCGGGAAGGCGGTTTGATCTGGGACAACGCGCCTGTGATCGAAGGCGATGAAATCGCCAGCATTGGCGCCGCCACCGCCGGACAATGGGTCGAGGTGGATATCACATCTGCCATCCCCGGCAACGGCCTCTACAGCTTTGGCTTGATGAACAACGAGTCCAACAGCGTCATGTACGCCACCCGCTAGACGGCAAACGCTCCGAAGCTTGTGATTGAAACAGAGACCTCGCTCGCCAAAAGCGGCAAAGACAAACTAACCCTGCATGCCGCATCTCTCCTGCCAGACCGGATTCAACTGCAGCAGAACTACCCGAATCCGTTCAATGCCGGCTTTTTTATTGGAAGTACCGCCGGAGCCTATGTTGGCTTGGTGGAGGATCAAATCCCGATTAATTTGTGCAAAGGGATTCCCGGAGGGATCAGTGGGCGATTAAACCTCCTTCGCGTGCAGCATACAGGCATTGACTACAGCTGCACTTAAACGTATCCATCCGGCCAACCCCATCTTCCATTTTTGACCTGAGCTGCTTACCTTTC
>CAZVSL010000651.1:0-3459 GCA_964629935.1 uncultured Calditrichaceae bacterium
CGATCAGCTCGATCTGGAGCTGGAAGAGTTTGCTGAGCTGAATCCTTCCCTGCGCAGTCCGGTTCTGCAATCACGTCGGCGCATACCACGCGGGTTTCCAATTCGGGTGCCTGCCCGCAAAGATGTGGATGTGGCAGCAATGTATGCCCAAATATCTCCCGAACAAAAACATAGCGAGCAGGTTATCCCGGAATGGCACAAAGTGCGGTCCGGAGAAAACTTGTCGCAGATTGCCACCCGTTACGGCGTTTCGCTCTATGACTTGATGGTCGCGAACAACATCAGAAATGCGCACCGAATTTATGCCGGCCAAAACCTACAGATTCCTGTTGGAGGCAGCCGCCGGCGCGAGCTGCCGACAGCAACCGTCGCAGCCACGACTTCGGAACCCACGCAACTGGCCGAGGCCACAGATTTAGCAGCCTCGGATGAAACTGTGCTGGATGCACCGCGCACCATCCGCTTCAAGCAGCCAACTGAGCCCGCTGAGAAGCCTGAGAAGGATACAGGGGTTGAGACCGTGGCAGGCGAGCAGCTCAGCTATGTTGCAAGCAAACCGCGCGTCGAACACATCCCCATGCCCCGCAGCGACCAGCTCAAGATGGTCCCTGTGGAGCAATTGGCACGCCGGACCGAGTCAATCGAGGGCGTGATGGCAATGGCATTGCCTGACCACTATGTCGAATTGACCCGAGACATGGGCGCGCGCGTGGTAGCTGCGCCGAAAGTCGAGGACATCCACGAGACCTTTCGCGATATTGACATGCCGCTCAACGGCCAGGTCCGCGTGGAACCGGATGAAACCCTCGGACATTTTGCTGACTGGCTGAGTGTTCCAACGCACAAACTGAGGCGGATCAACCGAATGTCCTATGGCACACCCATTCAGATTGGGCAACGATTGCTTTTGACTTTTCAAAATGTCACACCCGAGGAATTCCATCGCCGGCGTGTGGAATATCACCAGGGCATCGAAGAGGACTTTTACCGCAATTTCCGAGTTGAGGGCGAGACAGTTTATAAAATCCGGCCGGGAGATAGCATCTGGTTGATCTGCAACCGTAACTTCGAAATACCGCACTGGTTGCTCAAAAAACATAACCCCAACTATGACCTTGCGAACTTAATTGCCGGCGAGGACATTGTGATTCCTATTGTTGAGACGCGATTTCAGGACGAGGTCTTAGACAACTAAACCCGCGTCTCACACTGTTCGCCTGCAGGGTTCATGAATTCGCCCTTTTGAGCCTGATGCTGAAGCATTGGGCTCAATCCATGCAAGACGGCTAAAGCCACCTTCTGGCGGGTTCAGGTCCGCGGGATTTGCCATGCGGACCCGCAGGATTTATCCTGTGGCGGAGGCGGCGATTCGTGAATCATGCAGGTTCGCGCAACCACGAGTTGTCTGAAAATTCTATCTTTGAATTGATATTCTCGTTGCTCCATGTAACTGTAAAACCGGTTGCATGGAGCTTTTTGTTGATAAGGAGGACAAATTATGAGCAGAATCAGCGACGGCGTCATTCGGCGCCGCCTGGATAATGGTTTGACCGTACTGATCAAAGAAAGCCACAGTTCGCCGGTGGTAGCTATCGTGACTTATGTTAAGGCTGGTTACTTTGACGAGTCAGACGACGTGGTCGGCGTCTCGCATCTTATGGAGCACATGTTTTTTAAGGGAACACGCCGTCGTGGGCCGGGCGCCATTGCACGCGAGACGCGGGCGCTGGGAGGCTACCTGAATGCCAGCACCATTTATGATAACACGCTTTACTACACGGTTCTGCCCAGCGGTGGCTTCACTCAGGGCTTGGATATTCAATCTGATGCGCTCATCAACTCGGCGTTCGATCCTGAGCAGCTTCAAAAGGAAACGGAAGTTGTAATCGAAGAGGCCAAGCGGAAATTGGATACACCGACGGCAGTATGCCGCGAAGAGCTGTTTGGGCTGGCATTTCAAAAGCACCGCATGCGGCGCTGGCGCATTGGCACGGAAGAGGGTCTGCGCGCGCTAACACGCGATGACTTCCTGGAGTTTCACAAAAGTTACTACCGCCCGCAAAACATCATTCTCTCTATCGTCGGGGATATTGACGCGAAGGTAGCCCGCCGTGAAGTCAAGCGCTACTACGGTGGCTTTGGGAAGGGCAAGGTACAGCGCGATGCATCACCGGTGGAGCCGGAGCAGACAGAATTTCGTTACGGCCACATGCAGGGCGATGTCAACCGTGGCCACATGGCCATGGCTTTTCATGCCCCGGCGCTGTTCCGTGAGGATAGTTATGCCATGGAAATTCTGGCGTTTGTGCTTGGACAGGGCAGAAGCTCGCGGCTGACTCAAAAGGTGCGCGAGCAACGGAGTCTCGTCAATTCTGTGTCGGCGTATAATTATACACTCTCCGAGCTAGGCGTTTTCGTGATCGAGGCGGTGGCAGCGCCTGACAAGCTCCGGTCCGCGGAGTTAGCAATCGTAGAAGAAATTGATCGGTTGCGCCGTGAACCCGTCACTGTGGAGGAGTTGGAAAAGGCGCGCAATCTGCTTGAATCGAGTTATGCTTTCAGCCAGCAATCTGTATCGGGCCGGGCAAGAATCCTTGCCGCCTATGAAGCCTATGGCGATTATCACCTGATCGAAGACTATCTCGACAAGCTTCAGGCTGTAACTCAGGAAGATATTCAGGCTGCCGCGCGGAAGTATTTAAGGCCTGACAACTTTAGCTTGTTTGAATATGGTCCGGAAACACTCGAGAAAGCAAACGAGGCGTTCAAACGAGATTTGCTGTCGGCGTTCTCAGATTCGCCGGCGCAATTTCAGCCCGCGACGCGGGCGCAGACATCAGCAGCCCCATTTTCTGTGAATCTGCCATCGTCGGGCAAAGATGGTGACATGACACGTCTGACGCTGGAGAACGGCGCCACGGTTTTGTTGAAAGAGAGTCATCAGGCGCCGCTTGTGTCCCTCGGCATATTTGTGCCGGGCGGACGCCCCGATGAAACCGCAAGCAATGCCGGAATCAGCAACCTGATGGCGCGCACGGCCATGAAGGGAACGGCCCACCGATCGGCGGAAAAGCTGGCAAACGATATCGAGCGCCTCGGCGCCTCAATTCATCTTTCAAGCGAACCGGACTATTTTGGCTGCTCGATGAACATACTCTCCAAGCATTTGAAATCCGGCTGGGAAATCATGACCGATGTGTTGACGGCGCCCGCCTTTGCCCAAGAGGAGTTAGCCAAAGAGCGCGAGCAGGCTCTGGCGCAGATAATCCGGCAACGGGACGATATGTTTCGCTATCCGCTGCAATTGTTCTATTCCGAGATCTTTTCCGGGCATCCCTACGGCTTGCCGGCATTGGGTACACCAGAGTCGGTCGCTGAAATTACCCCGGATGCTCTCAGAGCATGGCACGGCAAGCATTTCAGGGCCGGGGAGGTGGTCATCTCAGTGGTGGGAGACGT
>CAZVSL010000652.1:0-3446 GCA_964629935.1 uncultured Calditrichaceae bacterium
GTGAACACCCTTCATACAACCCATTGGTGAAGATTTCCTTGTATGAATCGCTCAATTTGGGTCTGATTTTATTCACAAGCCAATATGTGTTGCTGTCTCAGCCGCAGAATCCTGCACTTGAATCATTGGACTTTGGCCGCCTTCCCTTAGGTTGGCCTGGTGGTTCAACATCCGGCTGGAAAAAATCATGGTAGTTCAGGCTATATTAACTGATAACTTAACTAACTTTTCACACAAACCTTTGGAGGGGTGTCGTGCATATTTGTGTAATTGGTACCGGCTATGTCGGCCTGGTTACGGGTACGTGCTTTTCTGAATTTGGCAACGATGTTATCTGCGTCGACATAGATGAAAGCAAGATCACAGATCTTAATAATGGCAAACTACCCATTTATGAGCCTGGCCTCGATCTGCTGGTTGCAAAGAATACCAAGGAAGGCCGGCTCACTTTTTCAACGAACCTCAGGAATGCAGTTGAGAGTTCCCTGATCGTGTTTATCGCGGTTGGCACGCCGCCCAGAGAAGACGGCTCTGCCGACATGCAGCATGTGGAGGCGGTGGCGCGTGAAATTGCAAGAGCTCTCAACGGTTACAAAGTCATCGTAAACAAAAGCACTGTACCGGTAGGCGCCGGGCAGCGCGTTGGCAAGATCATCGCGTCAGAAGCCAAAGACAGAGCCACCTTCAGCATGGTGTCCAACCCGGAGTTCTTGCGCGAAGGTTCTGCAATCGAGGACTTCATGCGACCGAATCGGGTGGTAATTGGCGCGGAGTCAAACGAAGCTATCGCCATCATGAAGGAGCTGTATTCGCCGCTATATTTGATTGAGACGCCCTTTGTTATCACCAACCTTGAGAGCGCTGAGCTGATCAAATATGCAGCCAACGCCTTTCTCGCTACAAAAATTTCTTTCATTAATGAAATAGCCAACTTTTGCGAACAGATTGGCGCCGATGTTCACGATGTCGCAAAGGGCATGGGATTGGACAAGCGCATCGGCACGAAATTCTTGCACCCCGGTCCCGGATTCGGAGGGTCCTGCTTCCCGAAAGATACCCGGGCGCTCTTGCAGGTGGGCGAGCAGCACGATTTCAGGTTTGAGATCGTGAATTCCGTCATTGCGGTTAATGACCGCCAACGACAGCTCATGATCAATAAAATCAGAGCCGCACTTGGCGATGTAAAGGGTAAGACGTTGGGTGTGTTGGGCCTGTCCTTTAAGCCTAATACCGACGACATGCGAGATGCGCCCTCCGTCGATATCATACAGGCGCTGCTGTCAGATGGCGCCCGAATCAAGGCATTTGATCCGGCGGCCATGCCCAATGCACAACAATTGCTGCCCGAGATTACCTACTGTGAGGATACATACCAGACCGCCAAAGACAGCGACGCCATCATCTTTATGACGGAGTGGAACCAGTTCCGCAGTCTGGATTTGGACCGCATCAAGAAATTGGTGAGAACGCCAATCGTGATAGACCTGCGCAATATTTATGAGCCGGCTAAGATGGTCGCAAAAGGATTTCAGTATACCGGAGTTGGTCGTCTGACCAAAAGATGATTTCGCGGAGCAGTTTGAAAAACTGCTGACTACGCTAATTGTAACAACCTGGCAGAGACGGAATGACGTTGGCCCGCACCGGGGCAAAATCGTCATTTCGTCTTTTTTTTGTGTCAGGTGATAACATCGTTTCATTGTGACACAGGATTCCTGATCGTAGCTTCTTACGAAAACTTGGTAAATGGTTCATAAACAGTATAATACAGCCCATGTGCACAAGCGACGCGACCGTCCAAGAAATGGCACCATCCTTGCTAAAGGATATAATCTTGAAACCGATTCTATTGATAGATTAGCCTGGAACTTATGATGGCTTGTAACTGCGTCGAAACCGGAAATGGAAATGCTCTCTTGATGTTGAGACCTTCCTCAATTTGGCTCAGCTTGAATATCATACACCTATGTGAAGGGAAGTCTCTGCCCCATGCGAATCTTGATGATTGCACCGCAGCCTTTTTTCCAACCGCGGGGCACACCTTTTAGTGTTTTACATCGCCTGCGAGCACTCTCCGGGCTTGGGCATGAAATCGATTTGTTAACTTATCATCTTGGTGAGAACGTCGCAATCGAGAACGTGGCGATCCATCGAATCCCAAACGTGCCCCTGATACGGAGGATTGCCATAGGCCCGTCGAAGCGCAAGATCGTGCTCGATGTCTTGCTGCTGTTCAAGACGCGACAGTTTCTGAAAAAGTGGTCTTACGATGTCATACATTCTCATGAAGAAGCCGGCTTTTGGGCAGCCTATTTTGCAAACAAGTTCGGGATTATGCATCTGTACGACATGCATTCGAGTTTGCCGCAACAGCTTACAAATTTTAAGTTCACGCGCTCGGGCATGCTCCGCCGGGCTTTCGAAAAACTTGAAGCATATACAATCAACAGCGCGCAAGCTGTGATTACCATCTGTCCGGAATTGCATGAGTACGTCAATAGCCTGTTTCCGGGCAAGTTCAATCAACTGATCGAGAATGTGGCTGATAACAGCCTGATTTTTGCATCACCGGTTGATTCGGACGCTATACTGAAAAAGGTGAAGATAAACGGTGAGACCACGATATTGTATGCCGGAACCTTTGAGCCTTACCAGGGCATCGATATGTTGATCGATGCAAGCGCGGCCGTGATCTCAGACCATCCAAACATCCGTTTTGTCATGCTGGGCGGCAAACCGGAGCAGGTTGCCTTCTATGAAAAAAAGGCGCACAAGTTGAATGTCGGAGATAAATTTATGTTTGCTGGCTCGGTTTCTCCGGAGGAAGTGCCGGCCTATATAAGACACTCGGATATCCTGGTTTCGCCCCGACTTGAGGGCAATAATACACCGCTCAAAATTTACTCCTATATGCGTTCGGGTAAGCCGATCGTGGCAACCAATCATATCACACACACGCAGGTTCTCGATCAGAATGTCGCCGTCCTGACAGAATGCACGCCCGAGGCATTCGGCAACGGTATCCTCTCTGTGTTGAAGGATGGCGAGTTTGGCCGACGCTTAAGCAGAAACGCCAGGGCTCTGGCGGACCAACGATACAGCTATGAAGTCTACCTCAGCAAGACGAAAGCGCTGATGGACTATCTTGAAACGCAACTGAAGCAACAAGGGTAATCGGTATATGTGCGGGATTTGTGGCATAACGTATTTTGATCGCGACCGGCTTGTTGATGAACATCAGGTACACCGTATGTGCACGGCTATCACACACCGCGGACCGGATGACGAAGGAATTGTGACGCGCGCTGAGTTTGGTATGGGCATGCGCCGTCTCAGTATTATCGACTTGGTCACCGGACGGCAGCCGATTTGCAACGAAGACGGCTTGGTTTGGATCGTCTTTAACGGCGAAATCTACAATCATCATGAACTGCGCGCCGAGTTGG
>CAZVSL010000653.1:0-3437 GCA_964629935.1 uncultured Calditrichaceae bacterium
GAGCACCAGGGAAAGCAACCTGACCGAAACCGTCGACCAGGTGAAAAAACTGGGACGGAAAGTCGTGCCGGCACAATGCGATGTGACGGATTTCAAGCAAATCCGCGCTGCGATCGACAAAACTCTGGCAGAATTTGGCACGGTGGACATCCTGGTCAACAATGCCGGTACCATTCGCCGCGCGCCCGCGACGGATTTCAGCGACGAAGACTGGCAGCTAGTGATCGACACGAATCTCAATGGCCTTTTTCGATTCTGCCGTGAGGTTGGCAAGATCATGGTCGGGAACAAGCGCGGCAAGATCATCAATGTCGCCTCGCTGTTGAGTTTTTCCGGCGGCATTACAGTGCCGGCCTATGCGGCCAGCAAGGGCGGTGTTGCCCAGTTGACCAAGGCTCTGGCCAACGAGTGGGCGAAGGACAACGTGCAGGTCAATGCCATCGCCCCGGGTTATTTCGAAACGGACAATACCGAGGCGTTGCGCAAGAATGAAACGCGCTTCAAGGAAATCTCAGCGCGCATTCCGGCGGGCCAGTGGGGCAAACCCGCAGACCTGAAAGGCGCGGCGGTGTTCCTGGCCTCGAATGCCTCTGATTATGTCAACGGTCACATCCTGTTGGTCGATGGCGGTTGGATGGCACGGTAGGGGGAATGAACTATTCGGGTAAGAATTCAGGAGGGAAATAAGATGAAATTATGCATGGCGTTTGCTTCGTGTTTGTTGCTCGGTTTCATGGTGGCCTGTCAAGTGTCTGAAGATGTGCCAGCCGAGCTTGTCGCAGAGTATCCTCTATCACTTGACGTCACCGTGCAAAATCCAACAAAACTGATGCGCAATGACGAGCTTATCGCGTTAGATATCGCCACGCTGACTGAAAAAGCTGAGGACTTCAACCCAGGCGCTTTTGTTGTTGTTTGGGCCATGCAGGAGTTGTCGAGTCAGGCAAGCGATGTGGATGGCGATGGCACAGTAGACAAAATTTTCTTTGTCGCCGACTTTGAACCTGACGAGGAGAAGACCGTGGCCATTCGCTATGCTGACACAGGCGCCAAGCCTCGCGATTATGAAAAGCGTACGCAAGCAGAGCTATCGCATAAGTATGGCGGACGTTTTGAAAAGCAAAAGTACGTTGGCGGTCAATTCCAGAACGTCACCTCAGTGCGCGTACCGGCAGAGCATACTGACCACAGTGAGTTCTTCCGCTATGAAGGCCCGGGATGGGAATCGGACAAGATCGGCTACCGCTATTATCTCGACTGGCGCAATGCCACGGACATCTTTGGCAAGAAAGTGACTGACATGGTCCTGCAGCATGTCGGACTGGACGGCTTCGATTCCTATCACGAGATGGCTGATTGGGGCATGGACATCCTGAAAGTCGGCGAGTCGCTGGGCATCGGCTCCATCGCCATGTGGCACGAGGGTAAAGCCAACCGCGTTGCCGTCACCGACAGCGTCAGGGTGCAGATTACGGCTAACGGTCCCGTGTACTCGCATATCTGCACCGACTATTGGGGCTGGCAAATCGCGGATAACAAACATGGTCTAGCCTCGCATCTGAGCATCTCAGCGGGCAGCAGAATGACCCGTCATGAGTTGAGCGTAACCGACGCACCGGACAATCTCTGCACCGGCATAGTCAAGCATCCGCAGGCACAGATTCTGAGACCTGCCACCGACAGCCAGGAGTGGACCTATCTCGCGACTTATGGTAAGCAAAGTCTGGCCGAAGACAATCTCGGTATGGCGATCTTGTATCGTACAGAAGATCTTGTAGAAATTACGGAAGATGAACACAGCCATGTCGTTGTGCTGCACCCGAACAATGGCTCGCTTGTTTATTACTTCCTGGGTGCGTGGCAGCAGGAGCCGGATGGCATTCAAACCAGAGCGGAATTTGAAGCTTATCTTGATGACGTCATCACCAGGTTGAATCAGCCGATTGAGATTCAGTTCTGATGGTCGTGGCGCCCTGGTCGTTTCTTAGCCTGGTTTATTCACGAATCTGCCTTTTTAGCCTGATGCTGAACCATCAGGCTAATCTCAGGCAAGACGGCTGAAGCCGCCTTCAGGCGGGTTTAATTACTTGTAGCCGCAGGATTTATCCTGTGGCGGAGGCTGACATAGCCGTAAACCACACATTGGAGGAAAACTATGAACGTTAGATTAGTCGCAGACAGAATACGATATAAACGGATGACAAGCGATGAGCTCAGGCAATCGTACCTGCTGACCGAGCTTTTTGCACCGGGCGAAGTGCAGATGCACTACGTCGATGTCGATCGTGCGGTGGTCGCTTCTGTGGTGCCAACCAGCAAGGCGCTCAGTCTTGAGACTGCGAAGGAGTTGGCCTCGGATTTTTTCACGGAACGCCGCGAAATCGGTGTCATCAATATTGGCGAAGCTGGCGTGGTAACCGTAGATGGCGAACCCTACGACATGAAGAATCGCGACAGCCTCTACATCGGGCGCGGCAAGCGTGATATTAAGTTCGAGAGCAAGGACGGCGCAAAACCGGCAAAATTCTATCTGCAAAGCTATCCGGCGCACACGGCCTTTCCGACCAAACTGGTGTCCCAGGAAGAAGCGAATAAAGTCGAGCTTGGTTCGCGCGAGGCGGCCAACAAGCGCACCATCTACCAACCCATTCGGCCCGGTATCGTGGAATCCTGTCAGATCGTGATGGGCTTTACCGAGCTTGATGATGGCTGTGTCTGGAACACCATGCCGCCGCACACACACTTGCGCCGTTCTGAGATTTATCTATATTTCGATTTGCCAGAAAATGCACGCATGTTTCATTTCATGGGCGAGCCCTCCGACATGCGCCACCTGGTGCTGCAGAATTGCCAGGCTGTGATCTCACCGAGCTGGTCTATCCATTGCGGCGCCGGGACGTTCAAGTATTCCTTTATCTGGTGTATGGGAGGCGAGAATCAGGAATTTACGGATATGGATGGGGTAAAGATGGAGGAATTGAGGTAGTAGTTGGCAGTGGCAGTAGCAGTGGTGTTATTGGCGTTGACTGATGGCAACCAAGGACCATTTGTATGGATGACATGAGTAGTATGCCTGGTTTCAGACGGGCCTCTGGTCCGACGGGCTTTGTTGTGGTGCTGTTGCTGCTGGTGGCGTTGGCTTGCAGCAGGCAGGCGAGGCAGCCCACCGAGACAGTCGTTGCTCCGAAATTGCTGGAGTGGGTTGAACCTGTGAATCCGCAGCAAGCGCAGCGACAGGGATTGCAGGGCAAAGTCAGGTTGAATCTGTACGTGACGGACGCCGGCGAGGTGAAACTCGTCCGGATCACAAATTCCTCCGGGCACAGCGTGCTCGATTCTGCTGCCGTGGTCTACGCGAAACGCCTCAAGTTCGCGCCCTTGCGTGAGGGAAGCGCGAAAACCGGCTTCTGGTTGTCGTGGGTTCTGAGCTATGGCCT
>CAZVSL010000654.1:0-742 GCA_964629935.1 uncultured Calditrichaceae bacterium
CTTTCTGGGAAGGAATCACCACTGATCTAAAGCAAGGTGTCGACGGTCGCAATCCAAGCGAAAAGCGCTATGAGGCGTTGCAGGATAGCGTGTTACAGAAATACGGCGTCGAAAAGATCGAAGATTTACCGGTGAATTATGCCGGAATTCGCCTGCAGGCGAGTGAAGAATACGGCAACCTCGTCTTTGATAAGCATTACAGCAACCTCTGGCAAACTTTTGCCAATCAAGAAAAAGTGCACACGTTTTGCGGCCTGCTTTCGCCGACTTTGGTAACCCGTTCACTCTCAATGGGTTTCGCCGGCACGGATATGCATCAGCACCGCCATTTCGCAGAGGCTGCGGAACAGCATCGCCGCAGAACAATCAAACAACTCAATGAAAATATGATCCAAAACGCCGGCAACCAGGATTTTGCCTACCTGGCTGATCCATCTCTCTGGAAACAGGTGCCGCAACTGCAATATCGACCGCCTGCGTTTTCGTGGGTTCTTTCACACTACGGCGCGCATCTCGCAATCCTGGGATTATGGTGCCTGGCGGCTTTTGGAGTGATGGTGCGTTTTTGCAGCCGGGTACAGGCTATATAGGTACGCCTAAACACATAAAAAAATGGAAGAAAGAAAAAGGAGAAAAAAGATGCTCTGGCAAATCCTGAAAAACGAATGGCGGATGCTCAGCCGCGATAAGACGCTGGGGCTGATGACGCTCATTCTTGCCGCTTGTACGGCGTACGCCCTGT
>CAZVSL010000654.1:752-3433 GCA_964629935.1 uncultured Calditrichaceae bacterium
CGCCCTGTTCAACGGCATTTCCTGGTGCGAAAAACGCGCAGCCACCGTGCAGCAGTATATAGATGAGGCCGAAAAAGCCCTCGCCGAGCAGCGTCAGCTCGTTGCAGAAATCGAAACCAATGGCAAGACTCTGCAAGAGCTGCCCAACGCCGGTTTGCCGCAGCGTGCCTCTTATGTGGCAGCGCTGCCCCCCGGACCGTTGTCCGCCTTTGCAATCGGCCAGGCAGACCTTTACCCGTATCAGGCGACGATTTCGATATGGGGGCGACAGGATAATCTCTTTCGTAACTATCAAATCGACAGCCCTATGAGCTTGCTGGCAGGAAAATTCGACTTTTCGTTCGTAATCATCTATTTGCTGCCCTTGCTGATCATCGGCATAAGTTTTCATCTGCTGTCAGCGGAAAAGGAGAGCGGCACGTTGGCGATGGCGCTCTCCCAACCCCTGCCGCTGGCAAGGCTGATCAGCGGTAAAGTTCTGCTTCGGTTGACGCTGGTGACAGGTGCGGTGCTGGCACTCGGCATCATCGGTGGGCTGGTTAGTGGCATCGCATCTGCGGCCGGCGACGCTACGGCTCGCTTCATTCTTTGGCTGATCTTTGCCGGATTCTATGCCTGGTTCTGGTTTGCGCTGTCGGCTCTGGTGAACGCATTCGGAAAAAGCTCCGAAGCGAACGCCACGATCCTGGTCTGTGCCTGGCTGCTGCTTGTGCTGATTGTGCCCGCGGTTCTGAATCTGGCGATCAATCAAGCCAGCCCCGTGCCATCCCGTTTCGAGTACGTCTCGGCCATGCGCGCCGCTGAAAATGCCGCGCAGCTCAAGAGCAGTGAACTTCTGAGCGAATACTATCACGACCACCCCGAACTCGTGACGGAGGAAAAGCGCAGCGATTTCATCGCCAGGTACTTTGCGACGCAGCGCAACGTCGAGAACACCGTCATGCCTGTCACCCGTGATTACGAAGCCCGTCTTGCGCATCAACAAGGACTGGTTCGAAGCTTGCGGTTTATTTCTCCTGCGGTCATGCTGCAAGAGGCCTTCAATGACATCGCCGGTTCCGGGATGGCAAGACAACAGGAATACATCCGGCAAGTCCGGCCGAACCTCACCGACTGGCAGACGTTTTTGTCTCCGAAATTATTTCGGAAAGAACAGTTGACTACAGCCGATTTCGATGCTCTGCCCCGCTTCGGGTTTCGGGAGGAGTCCCTAAGCTCAGTGGCAGCGCGGGTGTGGCCGGCATTTTTCGGTTTGGCCGTTCCAACGATGCTATTTTGGGTATGGGGCATCATCAGGCTCAAGCGCTATCATGTATCCGAGTAGGGATAAGGAGCTACTAAAAGAGAGGACAAAATGAATGCCATTCTAAACGACATAAAATACGCTATCCGCACTTTGAGCAAACGACCCGCCTTCAGTCTGGTGGTCATTCTGACCTTAGCGCTCGGTATCGGTGCGAACAGCGCCATCTTTAGTTTCGTCAATGCCATTCTCTTGCGTGACCTGCCTTATGCAGAGCCGGAGCGACTCGTGCTTGTGCACACTGAACGTGGCGGCGAACCGGGCAATTTGTCGCAAAGAGACATCACGGATCTGCGTGAAGAGCTGACGATTTTCGAAGACCTGGCGTTTTATCAACCGCACGCTGCTTATAACATCAGCGGCGACGGCAAGCTGCCCTACGAGGCGCCGGCTGTGCTCTGTTCCAGCAACCTGTTCCCCATCCTGGGAGTTGAACCAATTTATGGCGGAGTCTGGCCGCCGGAGAACGATTACAAACGCAATTACAGCGTGGTCCTGAGCTATGACTTGTGGCAATCTCGTTACGCTGGCGACCCCGATGTTTTGAATTACATTCTGAAGCTCGATGGCGCACCGCAGTATCGGGTTTTCGGAGTATTGCCGCCGAACTTCGGATTTCCGCTCGAAAAGGATATCTACCGTTCGGCGGCCTTTTACGACCTGAACATGACCGACCGCAACGCGCGTTACTTTCATGTCATCGGCAAGCTCAGGGCCGGTATTGATCATGCGGAGGCCAGGACGGACCTGGCAAGTTTGGGTGAGCGCTTGTCTCAGAAATTCCCGGATACAAATCTGGATTTACGATTTACTATCAAACCTCTAAAGGAGCACTATGCCGGTGACGTCCGGCCATATTTGCTGTCCCTGTTTACTGCGGTCGCACTTGTACTGCTGATTGCCTGCGCCAACGTCACCAATCTCCTGCTATCGCGGGCGCTTTCACGTGAGAAAGAGATCGCAGTGAGAACAGCCATGGGGGCAAGTCGGGCGGCGCTTATCCGTCAATTGCTCATCGAGAGTCTGGTGCTGTCTTTGAGCGGCGGACTGCTCGGACTGGCATTTGCGCATTGGTCCGTTGCTGTTCTGACCGGCCTGGTACGAACAGACATGCCACGCTGGATAAATATCAACGTCGACGCTGCCGTCTTGTTCTTCACGTTCGGGGTGGCAGTTCTAACCGGAGTCTTGTCAGGTCTGTTGCCTGCTTTTCGTGCAACCGGCGTGCGCTTTGCGGAAATTCTCAAAGAAGGTCGCGCGTCCACTGGCGGCAAACGGCGCCACTGGCTGCGTAATGTCCTGGTTGTCACTGAAAAAGCTGTCGCGCTTGTTCTGCTCATCGCTGCCTGTCTCATGGTCAAAAGCTTCTGGAACTTAC
>CAZVSL010000655.1:0-3404 GCA_964629935.1 uncultured Calditrichaceae bacterium
TGAAATGCTGCACCAGGATAGGAATATCATCTTTGCGTGCGCGCAGAGGCGGCGACACGATGGGCACGACATTCAATCTGAAATATAAATCCTCACGAAAGCGGCCTGCCCGGACTTCATCTTCCAGGTTCTTGTTGGTGGCCGCCAATACCCGCACATCAACTTTTATGGTCTTGCTGCCGCCGACTTTCTCAAACTCACCTTCCTGCAAGACGCGCAGCACCTTTGCCTGAACCTTAAGGCTCATATCGCCGACTTCATCCAGGAATATGGTGCCGCCGTCCGCCATGCTGAATTTGCCGTCGCGGCTTTCGGTTGCGCCCGTGAACGCGCCTTTTACGCTGCCAAACAGCTCGCTTTCGATAAGCTCTTCCGGAATAGCTGCACAATTAACCTTGACAAACGGACCTTTGCGACGGCCGCTGTTGTCATGAATGGCGCGCGCGATCAACTCCTTGCCCGTGCCGCTCTCCCCCATGATCAGCACGCGTCCCGATGTGGGCGCCACCCTGGCAACATCCTCGATGATTTTCTGCATCACTTTGCTTTCGCCGATCATTTTATAGGAGCCGGAGATCTGCTTGCGCAGCTCGAGATTCTCTTTTTGCAATGAAACAGCCTGCAGGCCGTTCTTTATGGCGAGCAGGAGCTTTTCCTTGCTCAAAGGCTTCTCGATAAAATCGTACGCGCCTTCTTTCGTGGCTTCCACCGCGGTCTGGACGGTGGCATTGCCTGAAATCATGATGGCCACTGTTTCCGGAGCCTGCTTTTTTATCTGCTTCAGCAGCGCCAATCCATCCATGCCGGGCATGATGACGTCCAGCAGCACGGCGTCAGCCTGCCAGCCATCGAGCACCTTGAGGGCTTCTTCGGCGTCGGCGGCGGTTTTTACAACGTAACCATCACCCGCGCAGATCATCTCCACTGAGCGGCGGATGTTTTTTTCGTCATCGACGACAAGTATGTTTGCATTAGCCATAATATGTCCCTGCAATCAGTTGTTTTGCCCGGTTTCCTCCACTTCCACCGTCAAAGGCAGTTTGAGGTGAAATTGTGCGCATCTTCCTACCTCGCTGCGGAGCACAATGTCCCCGCCATGCTCCATTACGATGCGTCTGACAATGGCCATCCCAAGACCCATGCCGCTCTTTTTGGTGGAAAAGTAAGGCTCAAATATTTTCTCCTGCACCTCACTCGGGATACCCGCGCCAGTGTCCGAACAGACCAGGTGGATGATATTGGACTCGAAAAATGTCTCGAGCGTGATCTTGCCTGCCCCCTTCTCCTTGATGCTATCCATACTATTATCAATGAGATTGATGAGCACCCGCCGCATCTTCTCGTGGTCGAACTCACTGTCCGGCAGCGACTTTTGCAAATGCAGCTCGATATTATTAGCCAGATAGATCTTGCGCACATCGGTGATGAGCTCGTTCAGATTGCCTGTTTCCACATTGAGCCGGGGCATACGCGCAAAATCGGAAAACTCCCGCACCAGCGTTCGCAAACTTTCGATCTCATCATTGATGATGCTCGCGCATTCGGCAAGGACTTCCCGGTATTCTGCGTCCTCCCCGGCGTACTTGTCCTTCATCTGCTGTACCATGAGCTGGATGGGCGTAAGTGGGTTCTTGATCTCATGAGCCAGCACGCGGGCAATCTCGCGCCAGACCGCCATTTTTTCGAGCGCGATCACCTGATCCTGTTTCTCTTTCAATGTACTGATCATGCGATTGAAAGCGGCGCCGAGCTCGCCGATTTCGTCCCTGGTCTTCACCTCGACGCGATAGTCCCAATCACCTTGCGCGACTTTCCTGGTTGCGCCCGCAAGCTCAACCAGCGGCGAGGTGATTCTGCGCGAAAAATAAATACCGAGCGCAATCGAAATGGCGGCGATGGGCGCATACACAGCAAAAAAGGATAGCAGGAAACCCCGCGTCAGATCGCCCTCGAAAAAATCCAGGGTTTTGAACATCTGCAAGACTTTCACCACCAGCTCACGCTGCTGCAGGAAATCGCCCGCAATCTTGCGCGTCACCACGAGCGACCCGAGCCGACCGTTCTCGGAAACCACCGGGGCAAATGCCAGAATCTCAGCAGCGCTACTGCTCTTCAGAATTTCTGGCGTGTCCCTGTCGGCCAGCGTTGTGGTAACATTTTGATAAAGCGGTGTGAAGGCGACGCCGTTATCTGTAGCCATCGAACCAAACCTGCGCCCCGCCATATCAAAAATATCCAGCCTGCTATCGCCAAGATGGCGGAAGCGGCCCCGCAACTGGTTGTCAAGGGAAGACGTTCCTTTCATGACGTCCATGACAGCCCTGGAGCTTGCGAGCTCCCGTGCCAGAGTCAATGTTTCATATTTATATTTTGCATACAGCTCGCGCGAAATATCCTGCGCTGCTTCCAGCGCCAGCTCAACGTTCTGGTTGTAGCCAACTTCTATGCTCTGCTGCAGCAAATTCTTCACGAGATAGTAAATCGGAAACACTGGCAGCAATGTGATCAACAATAACGAAAGGATAAGTTTGGTGCGAATCCGCTTCATTCTGATAGATCATAAATTCTGAATTTTCTGGATGAAAACCAGCTCGAGGCAAAGTCGGGCTTGCTGTTTCTGTTAACGAAGAATGAGACCAGCTTGTTCAGATTAAGCTCGAATCCGCTTGACCGCTGCTCAGAGGCGATTCGCTCTTCGGTCTGGTTCGGGTCGAGCAGCCAATCCGAAACCCGCTCAGCCTGACGCGTCGAAATCGGAACAATGCCCGCGCGCACCTGCACAACATAAGTTTGCCTGGCATCAAGCTCTGCGACCGGGGTCAATGCCTCGAGATCAAGCCGCCGGCCAAACGCCATGACGGAATCAAATTCACTAAACACCAGGACCGTATCTCCGCCGTCGACGGTATAGCGCTCCTCCCAGATGTCATAGGAAATCTGTCGCGAGATGAATTTGTATGCTACCTCCTGACCGCCGTCATCTTCAAGCCGGATCTCAATTTGAATGATAGATGGCAGGCCACTCTGGATCGTGCCCGTTATTCGCGGTGAGAACAGATTCTTCACCTCAACAGAGACCGCGAGCACACTATCCTGCAAAACGGGCGCAATCCGCTCCACCCAGATGTCATCGCTTTGTGCAAATGCCAGGGGGCCAGACAGCAAAGCTATCAGTGATAAGGTAACAGTCTTTGTAACAACGCTGCTCAAAAAGTATGCCCCAAACTTATGTGAATCGTGAAGTCGTTGTCATCGATTTTTCTGAGCGGGAACGCCAAATCAAAACGAGTCACACCCACAACAGGCAATTTGGTTCTGAATCCGGCGCCTACTGAGGTGAACATATCATCCAGCGCCGGCTCCTGGCCCGTTTGCCAGATACCTCCGGCATCAAAAAACAGCAC
>CAZVSL010000656.1:0-3403 GCA_964629935.1 uncultured Calditrichaceae bacterium
TCAGCAGTCGCATCGACCTCAGTGGCTTGCAGCAAGCAGTGCAGCACATCAATGCCGAGATGCACCAGATCATTGCTGGGCAGCAGCAGATGATCGATTTTCTTATCGTGGCGCTTTTGGCTGATGGCCACGTGCTGCTGGAGGGCGTCCCCGGCATCGCCAAGACGCTGACTGCCAAACTCATGGCGCGTACGGTTTCGGTTGGGTTCTCGCGCATTCAGTTCACGCCGGACCTGATGCCCTCCGATGTGCTGGGAACCTCGGTCTTCAATATGAAGTCATCGGAATTTGAATTCAATCGCGGGCCCATTTTTTCCAATCTCATTCTCATCGATGAAATCAACCGCGCACCGGCCAAGACTCAGGCCGCCTTGTTCGAAGTGATGGAAGAGCGACAGGTTACGGTGGATGGCGCCACATACGCCATGACGCAACCGTTTCTGGTTATCGCAACCCAGAATCCCATCGAACAGGAGGGTACCTACCGCCTGCCGGAGGCGCAGATCGACCGCTTTTTGTTTAAAATCGAGGTCGACTATCCATCCATCGAAGAGGAAGCGCGATTTCTGACCGACTTCCATGGCAATCTCAACCAGCATGATTTGAGCCGCATCAAACCCGTGCTCACTGCCGAGGCCTTGTTTGATTACCAGCAAAAAGTACGGCAGGTGCTGGTGGAAGCGCATCTCATCGACTACATCGTACAGCTTGTGCACCAGACGCGCAATCATCCGGGCGTCTATCTTGGCGCTTCGCCGCGCGCTTCGCTTGCCATCATGATCGCGGCCAGGGCGTTCGCTGCCATGCGTGGGCGTGATTTTGTTACGCCGGAAGATATCCGGCACGTGGCCTATGCCACCCTGCGCCATCGGCTGCTGCTCACCCCCGAGCGCGAGATGGAAGGCGTCCGGCCGGAAGATATCATCAAGCAAATCATCGAAAAGATCGAGGTGCCACGATAACCGGTCTGCTCAAAAACCTCTATTTCGAGAAGCGACTTTATCTCAGTCTGATCGGCATTGCTGTGCTGTTCGCACTCGGTCTGGCAGCACCGGCTCTGGCGCGCATCGCAAAGCTGTTGCTGTTCGGGAGCATCTGTCTGCTTTGCCTGGATGCATTCATTTTATTCCGGCAATCACGAGCTTTGCAGGCAGAGCGTGAACTGGGCGATAAACTTTCGAACGGCGATGATAATGAGGTGCGGCTAACTGTGCAGAGCGCCTTTCCTTTTCGCATCAAAGCCGAGGTTATCGATGAGCTGCCGGCGCAGTTGCAGATACGCGATCAGGCATTCAGGGTGACGCTGCCGGCGCTGGGATACCAACGACTTTGCTACACCCTCCGCCCGACGCAGCGGGGTGAATACCATTTCGGCGCATTGAATGTTTATGTCACAAGCCCGGTTGGACTTGTGAAGCGACGCTTTCGCTTTGCCCGGGACAGGATGGCGCCGGTCTATCCGTCTTTCATGCAGATGCGCAAATATGAGCTTTACGCCATCTCGAATCATCTCACCGAGCTTGGCATCAAGCGTATCCGCCGCATCGGCCACACACTGGAGTTCGAACATATCCGAGAATATGTTGAAGGTGATGATTACCGCACCATCAATTGGCGCGCTACTGCCCGGCGCGGCGACTTTATGGTCAATCAATACCAGGATGAAAAATCGCAGCAGGTATACAGCATTATCGATATGGGCCGGGTCATGAAAATGCCTTTTGATGGTATGACCTTGCTGGATTACGCTATCAACGCCAGCCTCGTGATCTCAAACATTGCCCTGCGCAAACAGGATAAGGCCGGAATCATCACATTTTCCAGCAAGGTGCACAGTGTGCTGGCAGCCACGCGCAAAGGTACGCAAATGCTGAAAATTCTGGAGTTGCTATACAAGCAAAAAACCGACTTTCTGGAATCGAGTTACGAGGCGTTGACAGCTCAGGTCATGCGCAAGATCCGGCAGCGCAGCCTGCTGCTTATCTTTACCAACTTCGAGACGCTAACAGGGATGCAGCGCCAACTGCCATACCTGCGGCGTCTGGCCCGGCTGCATCTCGTTGTGACTATTTTCTATCGGAACAGAGAGCTCGAGACCTTCCTCGATACAAAAGTGGAGAGTATCGAAGACCTCTACAAAGTAACCATCGGCCAGAAATTTATGCTGGAAAAGAAACAAATCGTGAGAGAATTGGCGCGCCACGGCATTCATTCTATATTAACGAGGCCTGAGGATTTGACAGCAGGCACAATCAACAAGTATCTTGAATTAAAAGCGCGCGGGCTGATTTGAGCAAAATTGTAGCAAAATGCAAAGACAGAAATAAACATAGATTTCTTTTTTCACCACGGAGTCACAAAGAGCCACAAAGACCACAAAGGGCGTAGTCGACATGGTACCGTTCATCTCTTCGTTTACTCTTTTTGTGTTCCCTGGTGACCTGGTAGTTGAACCTGTTTTCCTGCGTACCTATCAATGAATTGCTATCATGGAAACCGTCAGAATCGAAACCACACAGCATGTCCTGATTGATTATAAAGTAGCCGGCATTGGCGACCGTATTCTGGCAGTGCTGGTGGATTATCTCATCCTGACAGGCTATGTTATTGGGGTGACGCTTTTCGTGTCGTTTCTTGGTGGATTCAAAAGCGGCGGCCGGGAAGGCTCTCTGGCTTTTCTCACCGTCATTTTTCTGCCTTTTCTGTTCTATGATCTGCTGTGTGAAATTTTCATGAACGGCCAGAGTTTCGGCAAGAAAGTTCTTAAGATCAAAGTCACCAAATTGGATGGCTCGCAGCCGGGCATCGCTGATTATTTGCTGCGCTGGCTCTTGCGCTTTGTCGACGTCACGCTGCTTTGGGGGTCAGTAGCGATCGTCACCATCCTGGTGAATGGCAAAGGCCAGCGGCTTGGCGACATTGCGGCGGGAACCAGCGTGGTCAAAATCAAACCGGCCGCCTCGCTCGAAGACACGATTCTTACTGAGCTCGAAGAAAACTATGCACCAGCATTCTCCCAGGTCTCCTTGCTCAATGATCAGGACATTGCTACTATCAAAAAAGTCCTGAGCTTCCGGGTTGAAGACAGCAAAAAAATGAACCATCTGCACTACAAGACCAAAGTGGCGTTAGAAGAGAAGATGGGCATCAAATCAGACATGACGCCTTTAGGTTTTTTAGAGACAATCCTGAAAGATTACAACGCTCTGGTTTTGCGGCAGGAGGGGGTTAGACCCTGAGCCGAAGACAGGAATTTGAAAACCGCAAATCTGGACTTGCCAGCCTCAGCATCCCTGAGAACAGCACGCCCGTTTTTCCCATACCTGAGAAATATCTCACCATAAGCTGCTGGCCAGCAAATCACACAACTTAATGTAATTTAACCGCTTAGCATCACACACCT
>CAZVSL010000657.1:0-383 GCA_964629935.1 uncultured Calditrichaceae bacterium
CTTGCACCATGGACCATTTCCCTGGCGCCTCCGGTGTGCGACTTTGCTCATCGCTTAATCCCGCAAGTGCCTGCTCGATCTCCCTTTTCTGTTGCCGGAGAACTTGTATGGGGTCGCGGTCTCCGAGCATGTGCAGAACAGCGGTGACATAAGCTTTTGCCTGTTCGGCCGCTGAGGTGGCGCGGTTGCTGAAAACTGACATAGCAGAAATCCTTAATTTTTCTGAGAGGTATGAAACGCCAATATGGCTATAGTTTACAAACAACTTATTATTTTGCACAAAAGAGCAACATAATATATCAAGAGGTTTTCGGGGAATCAACCTATCTCTTGTCACTCATAACCATAAAAAAGGGGTAGGCGCAACGCCTACCCCGTGTGGC
>CAZVSL010000657.1:393-3403 GCA_964629935.1 uncultured Calditrichaceae bacterium
TGTGGCAGGAAGGGTAGTACTGAACAGGACCTTATTGGCGTGTCTGTTCAGCGATGATGAACTGCAACTGCCGCTTTAAGATCGTTGATTTCTCAAAATCAACTGCGCGCCGCAAAAACCCGTTGATCAGCGGATCATTAAGTCTGGGCAGAGCGGTCAGTGCCAGCCGGCGCGCCTGCAAGTCCTCATGGCTACGATAAACGTGCAGAATGTCCAGCACGCCATCACGGATGTTGAGCTGATCGCCATAAGTGATGACGTGCCGCATGGCAGACTCCTGCAAGCCATCATTTTGGGAAGTGAGCGCGCGCACCAGATTCTTGCTGAAAACATCCCAATTGACGTCTTTTCCTTTGTCCATCGCAAATGAGTTGCCGAAAGTTAACAGCGTCAACGATAAGAGAAGTATGGCTGTCGTCTTCATTGTATGTCTCCTTTTTGTTTGTTGTCTGTGATGATTTATTCGTGTTTCTAAATACAGGTACGCGAACTCAGGGCGTTTTATTTTCCGCAACTGATGAACCGGCTGTATCCGTGATCGAACGGCAGGGTTGAGATCGTGAGCGGCAGACTAAGGGAATCTTGCAACAGCGAGTCACTTTTTTGTCTTTATTACAGAATTGACTTGACATTCGTAATGGCGTTTCGTATACTTGCCGCTAATATTTTGCACACGTTCTTTTGACAACACCACCACTTATCAAGAAAGGTGGAGGGTCTGGCCCTGCGAAACCTTGGCAACCATCCCGCTGCGGAAAGGTGCCAATTCCTGCAAAGAGTCGCGTACTCTTTGAGAGATAAGATGGATTTGAGAATCAAGACTTTCACAATCCCCGCTCTCTCAAAGGGCGGGGATTTTTGTTTTAGACCAAAAACAAACGGCAGTGTGCTGATGAAAGAAACCGCTACATGAGATAAAAAAAAGACAAAAAGCGCTTATCCAGAAAGGCTGAGGGTCGGGCCCTGTGAAGCCTTGGCAACCTCCCACACGCGGGAAAGGTGCCAATTCCTGCAAAGAGTGGTGGCGTCACCAGATACGCTCTTTGAGAGATGAGCATTTGAATCCGAATTCAAATCCCCATTCTCTCGCAGGATGGGGATTTTTTTTATCACTCATATCAAAACAGAGGTTAGCATGACTCATGACGGAGCCAAACGAACCCGACAGGTATTTTTGCTGCCACACATGAAATTCGAATGTGGCAGGCTACTGACAAACCTGCCTCTGGTGTACGAAACCTGGGGGGCGCTCAATTCCACCCGAGACAATGCCATCCTGGTGGCGCATTCTCTCACCGGCGACAGCCACGCGGCCAGTTCGCCGGAAAATCCCGAACCCGGCTGGTGGGAGTTTATGATCGGGCCGGGCCGGGCGTTCGACACGGACAAGTATTTTGTCATCTGCAGCAATTGTCTGGGTGGCTGCTCGGGCAGCGCCGGACCTGCCACAATCGATCCGGAAACAGGCAGGCCTTTTGCCCTGACTTTTCCCACGCTCACCATCCGCGACCTCGTGCGCGCACAAAAACAGCTTCTCGACCATCTCGGCGTCAGAGGTCTCGTCACGGTTTCCGGCGGCTCCATGGGCGGCATGCAGGCGCTGGAGTGGGCTGCGCAATTTCCTGACTTTGTGGCTTCCATCATTCCCATCGCCGCCCCCGGCCGTGCGTATCCGCAATCGGTGGCCTATCGCAAAGCGCAGCGCAAAGCCATCATGAATGATCCGGATTGGCGTGACGGCAATTATTATGGCAAGTCTGCGCCGGCTGCCGGCATCGAGACGGCGCGCATGCTGGGCTTCATCACCTACCGTACGGAAAAGGAGTTCGCCGTGCGCTTCGGGCGCAGGTTTGCCGATGGCGAATACCATTCCCTGCACGGCCGCTTCGAGATTGAGGAATATCTCGAATATCACGGCAAGAAACTGGCGAGCTGGTTTGATGCCAACACCTATCTTTATCTTTCAAAAGCTATGGATCTGCACGATCTGGGCTATGGCTGCAACAGTTACGAAGCCGGCGTCCGGCGCATCACCTGCCCAACCCTGATGATTGGCTTCGATTCCGATATCCTGTTCCCATCTTACCAGCAAAGAGAAGTGGTCGACATCCTGCAGCAGACGAATCAACGGGCAAGATTTGAGCAACTGCACACGATCTACGGCCACGATGCTTTCCTGCTCGAAAAGGAGCAGCTCACAACGACTATTTCAGAATTCCTTACTACTGTTAATTCAGAATTGGAGGTGCTCTCATGAAGTTCCAGACCAAGACTATTCACGCCGGCGTGACGCCGGATCCAGCCACCGGCGCCATCGTTACGCCGATACATCAAAGCACGACTTATGCCTTCGATGACATCGATAAGAACAAAGGCTACGACTATTCCCGCACAGCTAACCCGACGCGCAAGGTTCTGGAAGACCAGCTTGCCGCGCTGGAAGGCGGCACTTATTGCGCTGCCCTGACGACAGGTATGGCCGCCGAGACCACGGTTTCCAGCTTGTTCAGACGCGGCGACCATGTGATCTGCGGCAACGATGTCTATGGCGGCACCTTCCGCTTGTTCAAATATATCGAAAAACAATTCGACGTCGAGTTCACCTTTATTCCGCTTACAAACCTCGATGGCATTGCCCGGGCGATTCGGCCGAACACAAAAGGCATCTGGATCGAGACGCCCTCCAATCCGCTGTTTAATGTTGTGGACCTACAGGCGGTAACGGACCTGGCGCGTGCAAGAAATCTGCTCACCATCGTCGATAACACCCTGTTGTCGCCATACTGCCAACAGCCCCTGCGCTTCGGGGTAGATATCGTGGTGCATTCAACCACCAAGTATCTCAGTGGTCACAATGACGGCCTGGGCGGCGCGATCATTTGCAATAATGATGAGCTGGCCGAAAGGCTTGCTTTTTCGGCAAACGCACTGGGCACGGTTTCCGGCGCGTTCGATGCCTGGCTCATTCTGCGCGGCATCAAGACCCTGGCATTGCGCATGCGGGAGCACC
>CAZVSL010000658.1:0-3396 GCA_964629935.1 uncultured Calditrichaceae bacterium
GACCGTAGGTCGCAACTTTTCCTTTTGGAATTGCTTGGATGATTTCATAGATTCTTGTAAATAGTGAGCCTGGCATGGCTGAGAAAATAGTGAAAGTGAGTCAAGGACGCCAGGAAATTTTCCGGAGGCCCTCCTCTTTCTTACTTGTATTGTAATCTTCTGGTATAAGCATGAAAATCCGATGTCCTAAGTTCGAATCAAGTCCAACTGTTTCAGATTTCGAAATTCGATATTAGGATTTTTCAGCTATTCTATATGAGCACACGTACAGAATCTAAACCCTTTTTATATCGCCTGACCCGGGCCGCAGTGAAGTTAGCTATGGCTGTTTTCTTTCGCAAGATCGAGCTGCGGCATGGCAAAAATGTGCCTGAGCGTGGTCCGGTAGTGTTCGTCGCCAATCATCCGAATTCGATCATGGATGCTCTGGTGATGGGCGTGGTCACGCGCCGGAAAGTGAACTACATCGGTCATGCCGGGCTGTTTTCAGGCCGGTTGAAATCGTGGTTTTTGCGCAGCACCGGCGTCATTCCGGTTTACCGAAGAGAGGATGCGCCCGACAAAGTCGATGCAAACGTCTTTGCCTTCGAGGCCTGCTATCGCGCGCTCGAGCAGGGCGAGACCATTGGCATCTTCCCCGAAGGCACGAGCGACATGCTGCGCAAGGTAAAGCGTGTGAAAACCGGCGCCGCCAGAATTGTCCTGGAAGCGGAGCGCCGCAATGGCTACAGGCTCGGCGTCACGCTTCTGCCGGTTGGATTGTACTTCTTCTCACGCCATCGCTTTCGCAGCCGGGTTCTGGTCAATGTTGGCAAGCCCATCCGGCTAGACCCATTTTTTGAACTTAACGATCTCGATAACACTGCAGCCGTGCAGCAGCTTACCGCGCTTATCCAGAAAAATCTGGAGCGCATCACGGTCAACATTCAACATGAAGAATTGGATGATTTCGTACGCGATATTGAGTTTCTCTATAGAGATGAATTACAGAGCTTCACCACAGGCGTTACCAAAGCTTCCCGCGCCTCTGTGGCGGAGTTTGTGATGACGCAAAAGATAGCGGAGTGCGCTGAATATTACTACGAGCGTGAACCACAAAAAGTGCGCGCGCTGCAAGCTAAGGTGGCGGCCTACAAGCGCAAGCTCCAGCGCCTGCACCTGCGGGACGCCATGCTGAAAGAAAAAGTCGACTTTCGTGACTTGACGCGGCGAAGTCTGATAAGCCTTGCCCGGGCTCTGGTTGGCGCGCCGTTTGCGCTTTATGGCGTGGTAAACAACATTATACCCTACATGCTGACCGAGGCGGTGGCGAAGAGATTCATCGATGATCGCACAAAGATTTTGTCAGCGTTGCTCATCGCCGGCGTTTTATCTTTCTGCGCTTTTTATGCGGTGCAGGCGACCCTGGTGTGGCAGCTTTGGGGTAAAGTCTGGGCGGCGGCGTACTTCATCAGTTTGCCAATTTCTGGCTTTTTTGCTCTGGCATATGCTCGCGAAATTCGTCTGGAGCAGGAACGGCTTAGTCTAACGTTTTTCTTGTTTACAAACCGTCATTTGTTTAGTAAGATGCGCCGGGAACGCCGCGCGCTGATCGCAGAGCTAAACGCCATTCGCGATGAGTATCTGCGCGTCATCAGAAAATCGGGGCTGCCGGAGTTTCGTGCGGCGCCTACGAAACAATAAGGAGTTCAGAAATAGCTGAGATCAGGAAGCTCTTCGATAATGTTACGCTGCAATCCGTGTTGAGCGAGCTGAGTCATTTTGTTGCCATCGAACGTCTCGGGCCAAGGGTGACGGAGCGTATCCACTGGCGCGGCTGGCCAAACGAGCCGATGATTGCGCTGACGTTTGATGATGGCCCGCACCCCATATATACGCCGCAACTGCTGGAAATTCTGGACAGACATCAGGCTCAGGCCACGTTTTTTCTCGTTGGCCAGAATATAGAAAACAATCTCGACCTCGCCCATGAAGTCGCCGTCAGCCATGAAGTTGCAAATCACACCTTCACACATCCCCTGATGTGGCGCTTGTCCGATCAGGAAATGGTTGTGGAAATAAATCGTACGGATCAGCTTTTGCGCCGTCTCAACGGTGTTCAGCCACGATTTCTGCGCCCGCCCATGGGCTTGTTCTCCAGGCGGGTTTTGGACATCGTTGAGCAAACCGGTTATCAAACCGTGGTCGGCGATGTCTATCCGCGCGATCCGCATGGACCGGAAAAGGAGAAGCTCGTCGGGCGCGTGCTGTCGCGCGTGCGCAGCGGCTCGATTATCATCATGCACGACGGCGGCAATTCCGAAGCCGTCGACCGCAGTCAGACGGTCGCAGCCGTAGACGAGCTCATCCCGAAGCTGCGCGACCGCGGGTTTCAGTTGGTCACGCTCTCCAGGCTATTGGCCTGATCGACGCACGATGACTGCGGGGATTCTACCAGGAGTTGGATAATAGCGGTAATATTGCATGCGTTCAACCCGAAAAAACCGCTCAGTGATGCTTGGAGATAAGACGTTGTGCTACTCAACTTCAGTGGTGAAAACAAGTTTTTGGGGCTGGCGTGGCGAACTGCTTCAGCTTCCAAACCCAAATCCGGCGCTTCAAAAGCGCCTGTTCTTCAGCGTGTCCTGTTTCGTTGGCGTGCTCCTGCTGTTGCTGCTGCACGGCTGCGCGCGCCAGATGCCGCCATCGGGCGGACCGCCGGACAGGACGCCTCCGGAGATAGTCGAGGTCAAGCCGGAAAACCATGCGACCAATGTGCCACGAGACCAGCGTATCGTGTTCACGTTCAGCGAATCCATGGACCATAAGTCGCTCGAAAAGGCGATCTTTATTGCGCCCAATCCCGGCGAGGGCGGCGTGAAATACGATTGGAGCGGCCATGAGCTGCGGCTGGAATTCGCCGATTCTCTGGCTGCCAATCGCACCTACGTCATCACGCTGGGCACAGACTTGAAAGATTCACACAACAACCCGCTAACCCAATCTTATACACTGGCCTTTTCAACCGGCGACCGGATTAGTGATGGCAGAATCAGCGGACGCGTCTTTACTGACGAAAGCGCGCAAGGCATATTGATTTGGGCCTATATCGTGGATGAGGCAGCCCCGCCTGATCCGGAGAAGGATGAACCAGCATACGTTACACAAGCCGATGCCCGCGGCGAGTTCATTCTCAGCAACCTGTCGGCCGGGCGCTATCGTATCTTCGCCATCAAGGATACAGACCGCAACCGGTTCTTTGAAACCGGCATCGACGGCATTGGCGTCCCTGCGGGTGACATCGAGCTGGCGACCGATACGCTGGCGGTGGTCGATGCGAATTTCCGCATTGCCATAGCCGATACCCTGGGCCCGGCGCTGGTCACGGTTTCGCCGCTCAATCGGACCCAGGTTGTC
>CAZVSL010000659.1:0-3394 GCA_964629935.1 uncultured Calditrichaceae bacterium
AATCTTGTGCACCGTGCGAAAAGCATAGCGATAGTCGATGAGATTTTTTTCACTAACTGAAGCAGCGATGGTTTTGCCGTCAGGCGAAAATTTGAAATCCCAGACCGTGATATCTGAAGTCACCTGCGTGGCGTCCCCGCCGTTCACATCAACAAGATAAAGATTGCGGTGTTTCAGATTCTCTTCAAAGAAAACGAAACCGTAGCCTTTCTTTTCCAGCACTTTCTCGCGCTTGCTTTTGGGCGTGGTTGCGATATAGCCAATTTGCTCGGCCTTGGGATGCCACTGGAAATACAAGACATTCGTTTCAGAATCAGTCACTTGCTGCGCTTCGCCGCCGGTCACGGGAATTCGCCACACCTGGGTACGGGCATCCTCTCCCCGCTTCATGAGAAAAGCAAGCTGCTTACCTTCGGGATGCCACCGCACTGAGCTGACGCTCTCGTGGCCCGTAATGAACGGCTGGATTTCGCCGGACTCAGTGCTCACAAGAAACAGGTTTTCATAATCAGAACCCGGTTCATCATCGGGAGCGCGTAGCGCCTCAACTGTAAACGCTATCTGCTTGCCGTCCGGACTGATCTCTGCGCTGCGCACAGCCTTGGTTTGAATTAAGTCTTCAACAGTATAAACATCCTGAGCATAAAGATTGCCTGCAATCATAAAACAGAATATCAGGCAGTACAGGAAAAGGCGCCTCACCTGAGCGGCCGGGCCCTTTTGCCGCTGATTCAAAATACGTTGATGCATAGAACTCCTCCAGGTCATGTGTTCCACTTGTTTATTAATAAAGCCGGAGCAATGTAATGAAACTAATGGATGAATTCAACTCACTTTATAAATGAGTTCGCCAGGCTCAGGGTATTTTAGCCTGAAAAATTCAATCTTGCGGCAAATCCCTAAACTGAAAAATTCGCAACCCCGCGGCTTAAATCCTGCTGTAAGACTTCAACAAACATGGCCTTAGCGGGATAGTGCCCTGAGATATGATTTTTCAGTTAGCTCCGCTGTTGTTGAGCGGAGATTTTCCTTACGCGCAGCGCAGCTTCATGAATAAGTCGGGTTAACAAACACGAAAGCCCGTTGATTATTTGTTGATTTTATTGCATAATCTTCTACATTCAGGCAAAAGAGAGTATGGCGTCAACTCATCGGTCTGCCACATGGGTTCTGCCAGCATTCTGAGAAACATAAAATAACCAGTCGTACTTCAGGAAGGAAAGGGTAATGGATTCTTGGCGTGATTTCCTTGCTGCACACCGACCGGGCGCTGCCTTCTTATTGATCGCGATCTTCGCTCTCCATCTCACGAATACCTCAGCAGCTTCGCAAAACCAAACCACGATAACCGGCGCGGTCACCGACTTCGAAACAGGCGAACCGCTGGTCGGGGCAAATGTGGTCGTAAGAGGCACGCCATTGGGCGCTGCGGCCGGTCCGGACGGTAGATTTGAGATTAGCGGGGTCCCGGCGGGCGAGCATACAGTGGTCGCCTCGTTCATCGGCTATCACACGCAGCAATCGCGAATTCATGCCAGGCCTGCGGGCGTCATCTCCGGTAAAGTCATCGATGACCAGAGCGGGCAGCCGTTATCCGGGATCAAAGTCTCGATCAAAGGCACTTCACAGAGCACCCTCACCGGTTCAGATGGCAGCTATCGCTTTTCAAGCCTGGCGCCCGGGGATTATACCCTGCAAGTGCAAAAACAAGGGTATCAGCCGCTTGAATCTATCGTACGTGTCAAAGCCAATGTCGTGAACTTTGCTCTGCGCCCGGATATTTTGCAGGGCGAAGCAGTCGTGGTCACCGGCATCGCCTCGAGAACCACCAAATCAGTCGCAGAGGTGGCGGTTTCACGTATTGCGGCAAGCAACTATACGGAACAGGTCAGATATAGCCGCACCTCACAATTGATCAATGGCAAACTGGCCGGCGTGCAGGTCAAACGTGCTTCCGGCAATGTTGGCGCTGGTTTTCGCTTTGATATGCGCTCTGGTGGGGGACTCAACGGCGACGAGCAGCCGGTGATCTACATCGATGGCGTGCGCATGGAAAATGCCGAAGTATTCGGCTTCGAGGTGGGCGGCCAGGGCATGGGCCTGCTGGCAGAGTTAAATCCGGAGGAAATAGACCACATCGAAGTATTGAAGGGTCCGGCGGCTGGCGCATCTTACGGCACCGATGGCGCCAATGGCGTGGTTCTGATCACAACCAAACGCGGTCAATATGGCACGATACAGAAGAATCCGCTTAGACTCAACTATAAGCTTACTGTGGGCCGGAATAGCCAGAGCTATGACTATAGCACCGACGACCTGCTTTCCGCTGAGGATGCCAACGCCATTTTCAGAGATGGCAGCATTATCCAGAACACTTTTAGCGCCTCCGGCGGTTCGGACCTGATTCGCTATTTTGCGGCGTTCGATGCGCGTTCGGAAGAAGGCATCCTCAAACCCGACCGTTTGGACCGCAACAACGTGCGCGCCAACTTCGATGTTATTCCAAGTGACAAGCTGACTTTTCAGGTGAGCACTAGCTACGCGCTCACCACATTCGAACGGCCGTCAAATGATAACAACATTTTCGGATATCTGATCAATACGACCATCAGGCCGACTTCCTATCAGTTTGTTGGCGGCGGCAGGTCTGCCATCGAGAATATCCGGGATGAGAACGAGACCAACCGCTTCATCGGCTCCCTGCGCGCTGAGTTCGAGCCGGCGCCCTTCTTCACCACCAGCATGAGTTTCGGCATCGATGACCATGACCTGCGGCAAGATCAGCTTTACCCGGTCAACGAAACCTACGATCAGGCGCGCTTTGACGCCGGCGTGCGAAATTTGTTTACCCGCCAGAGCCGGCTGCTCACCTATAATTTTGACGGTCGTTTGCGTCTCAACCCCCGGCCAGGACTCAGGCTGTCCGTTGTTGCCGGCACACAGCTATTTGACCGCGAGCTGCAAACTTTTTCCACCCAACGGTTCGATTTCCTCACGCAGTTGGCTACCACCATCACGGCTGGCACACAACAATCTTCAATCGATGAGTTCTCGCGGCACGAACGCAAAGCCGGGCTGTTCAGCGAAGCCAGTGTGGCGCTGCATGACCAATACTTCATGTCCATTAAACTACGCCGGGACTACGCCAGCCAGATCGGCCGCGATGCGTCTTCAATCTTTTATCCCGGCGCTAGCCTGGCCGTACGCATGGACAAATATGATTGGTTTCCGCAATTACTGAATCTGCTCAAGCTGCGCGCTGCGTATGGCGAAACCGGCATCCTGCCGCAGCCGCTGGATGGTATCCACCTGCACTTCCGGCCGGAAACCGGCGGCTACGGCGCCGGCGGCGTGCCCGGCAACGGCGGCAATCGAGATCTAAAGCCGGAACGCG
>CAZVSL010000660.1:0-3392 GCA_964629935.1 uncultured Calditrichaceae bacterium
CGGAGATGCCGGCCTTGAACTCCTCCGAATTGGTCATGGCGTTGAGCGTGAAGCTGCCGCCGCCGCTCCAGCCCCAGATGCCGAAGCGGTCGGCATCGACATAAGGCTGTGCTTTCAGCCACCTGACGCCGTCGACAATATCCTTCAGCTCGATGGGGCCGGACATCAGTTTCAGCAGCCGGTTCTCCAGGGTCTTGCTGATGGCCGTGGCGCTGCGGTGGTCGAAGCGCACGACGAGGTAGCCATGGCGCAGCAGAATCTGGTCGAAGTAGCGCGAGGTGTTCCAGGCGTTGAACACAGTCGGCGCCGACGGGCCGGCATAGATATGGTAGATGATGGGATAAGCTTTGCTGCTATCAAAATCCTTCGGCTTCAGTATCTCCGCTGGCATGGGGAAGCTATCCGAAGTCGGAATCGTAAACAGCTCCGGATATTGGTAATCAAGCTTCTCGACCAGCTCCTGGCGCGGCGCAGCCAGTGTATGCCGGAGCCGGCCATCGCTGCTGTGCAGAGTCAGCCGGTTTGGCGTGCGGATATTGGAGAAATTGTCGAAGTAGTAGCTGCCATCCGGGTTGAATGAAATCTGGTGCGTGCCGGATTCTTCAGTGAGCTTCTCCATGGCTGTGCCATCGAATTTGATGCGATAGAGATGGCGCTCGATGGAAGATTCCTTCAAAGCCGTGAAATATACCCATTCATTCTGTTCATCGATGGCGGTCACAGCCTGACGCAGCCAAAATACGCCGCCTGATGAGCGCAGCGACCAGTCGCCCCTGGTGACCTGGTTCACGAGCTGGCCATTCATGTTGAAGCGGTAGATGTGCGCGTAGCCATCGCGCTCGGACTGCCAGAGAAAATGCTCGCCATCTTGCAAAAAGTAGAGATCGTCGTTGATATTGACCCATGCTTCATCTCGCTCTTGCATGACATGCGTGCTCTGGCCTGTGCTACGCTCGACGAAATAAATATCCAGCTTTGTTTGCGCCCGGTTCATGGTCTGCACGCTCAGGCGTGCATCGCCAGGCAGCCATTTGACCCGTACGAAGTACTCGTAGCTGTCCGGTGACAAATCCACCCACGTGGTTTCGGCAGGGTTTTCTAGCTCGATGATGCCGGCCTTGACGATGGGATTATCCGTGCCTGCCTTGGGATAGCGCTGTTTGATGACCTCGGGCACCACCGGCTCATAATGCACAAAATGCATCACACTCACCGGCGATTCATCGGTCTGCAGATATGCAATTGCTTTAGAATCATGGGACCACCAGTAGCCGATGTCGCGCCTGCCGAAGATTTCCTCCCAGTAAACCCAGGATAGCGTGCCGTTCAGCATGGTCTCCGAGCCATCATGCGTCAACCGCACTTCCCGCCTGTCGCTGATGTTATAGACATACAGATCGTTGTCGCGCACAAAAGCCAGCATCTCGCCGTTGGGTGCGAAGTTGACGGCTTTCTCTTTGGCTTCGGTGTCTGTCACGCGCAGAAATGACGATGATGCGAAATCCAGGAGCAAAATGTCATCAGCCAAAAGATAGGCGGCATGTATGCCCTGAGCATCCAACGCAGACGGCCAGCCAAGCGTATCCGTGGTGTCTTTCTCTGCCAGGAGTGATTTGCGACTTTGTAATGCTTTGGCCGCATCGACGAGCTGCTGTCTGTCGCCTGAACGCGGATCGAAGGTCTCGAACGTGCGCTGTTCTTTGGGCTGGCGCAAATCGTAAAGGATAGCTGTGTTATCCTGCAGCCAGTGGGATTTGGGTACGGCGGTTACTTGCTCAGAAGCATCGCTGTAAATCCATTCAACTGTAATCTCTTGGTTTTCCTGAGCGCTCGCCATACAAACCACGGCCAGGAGAATTGATAATGCTGCCCATTTCCGGTATCGCATTTCGTTTCCTTTCACAATCTTCGGATTCATCTTTGCGCTACAGGATAATCCTGCAGCCTGCAGGTTATGATTTAAAGCTGGTCATGTGTGTCGTCTATAAAAGGGAAATAATCAAAATAATGCAACATTTAAGACATGGGAAACTTTCAAATTGTCGATTATTTTCTTATTTTGCGTTGGTAGTGTTCAGCCACAAAGCGAGGAGGGACCCACATGCCACTAGACTTTAGTCAATTCGAGTACTTTACGTTTGACTGCTACGGCACCATTATCGATTGGGAGACCGGCATTCTGGAAGCGCTCAAGCCGGTTCTTGAGCGCCATCGCGTAGCGTTGCACGACCAGGACATTCTCGAAGCCTACGCAAAGTTTGAAGCGGAAGTAGAGCAGGGGCCTTACCAGCCTTATAAGTCTGTCCTGCGTACGGTTCTGACTGAATTTGGCGAGACTTATGCCTTCAGGCCGGACGAGAATGAGTTGCAAACCTTCTCCCGCTCTGTCGAGCATTGGCCGCCATTTCCTGACGCCACCATGGCCTTGCACCGGCTGCAGTGGCGGCACAAGCTGGTGATTCTCTCTAACATCGATGATGACCTGTTCGAGCAATCTGCGCGCAAACTGCAGGTTGATTTCGACCGCGTGTTTACGGCTGAGCAAATCGGCTCTTACAAACCGGCGCCGGCAAATTTTGAGTATGCTGTGGATAAGCTGGGAGGCCGGAAGGACAAGATTTTGCACGTGGCCCAGAGTCTGTTCCACGATATCAAACCGGCAAAGGAAATCGGTTTGAAAACGGTCTGGGTCAATCGCCGCGGCGGGCAATCAGGTTTTGGCGCCACGCCGGCAGCCAAAGCAACGCCAGATTTGGAAGTACCGGATCTGGCCTCCCTGGCCGAGATGGCCGGCTGACGCTGACACCGCCGTCTCAGGCGCGTGCGAAAGCCAGGCGCCCGTCAGGAGATGGCTTGCGCGCAGGCAGGCTGTATCCGGATGAAATTCGGGCGGCGATAGACCACGCGGAAGCCGAACTTGCGGAGATTGCGGTAAGACGGTACCGGACGGTCTTCGCGCTCTTCTGCTGTTTCAACCGTAATCCACTTGCAGCCCAACTCACTGCAATCCTGCAGACGTCGGGCGATCAAAGCTGACTGTGCGCCCAGGCCGCGGAATTCCGGCAAGGTAGCCGCAAATGTCAGAGCGGCAAAGTCGCCGGCGTGATAGCAGGCTGCGCACGCAACCGGTTGCTGTTGCCGGAGTGCAAGATAATGCCGCCAACCCGGCCGGCCAACAGTGCTGGCAACCACCGGGCTAACCATTTCCGGCCACTCAAAACTCCTGACAATAATATCTGCGAAAATTTGTGCCTGCCGCACACCGGCCGGCACTATCTGTAGCTCTGTCTCCACCGCCGGCGCCGGCCCGGCCTGGCGGATCAGCTTCATCCAGTTGTTGTGGTGCGTAAACCCACGACGACGCAGCCATGCCGTGGCCTGCTCGGGCCGCG
>CAZVSL010000661.1:0-3378 GCA_964629935.1 uncultured Calditrichaceae bacterium
ACTTTATCTACCAGGGCACGGGCTCGGATGCAGGCGGCGGCACGGTCTTCCCCACTGATTTCGATGTGCACCAGATGTGGCTGCCGTGGGACGACACCAAGGAAACACCAGGACCACAAAGAGGTTTTTATTGACATTGTACAGCCGATTTTCACCACGAAGACACCAAGAAGTCACCAAGGGCACAAAGTTGGTCTCTGCATATCAGCAATTTTCATTTGCTTTTTCTTCGTGTGTCTTTGTGTCGCTTTGTGTCTTGGTGGTTAACCTTGTGCGCCAGCGGCAATGTCAAATCCGCTTATGATTACGACCCCCTTCGGCAAGCTCAGGGCAGGCTCTTCGGCAAGCTCATCGAGCCGCAGTGACAAAGCTACTCTTACAGACAGCAGACGCCGGTACCCTCCTGGCAGCGGTGGGACTTCACTAGCTGAGAAGAAGCTGGCTGCAGGCGCCACAGCCAACAACACCATCAGGCTGTAGGCGAAGAATAAGGCGACGTACGCTCCGATTCTAAGATGAGCCTTGCTTTTGTTGGGTCCCAATTGTACCTTGCAATTGTTTTGAAAAATCTATCAAATAAGAGGTGTTCAAGAAATGTCAAAGGCATTACATGTTTCGATCTCCACCGAACAAATCATAGATGCAGTTAAACAGATGGACAAGGAACAGCAATCTGCTTTCCTGGAAGATTTGCTGTCAAGTCTTAGTCCTGAGTATTTGGAGAGTATTCGTGAGGCACGTAAAAATTATGAAGACGGTCTAACCTATTCTCACGATGAAGCTTTTGAATAAACATGGCTTACGAACTTGTTTATACGAAACGGGCCGTCAAAGATATTCGCCGATTAGATCATAAGGTCAAAAAGCGGTTAAAAAAAGCCCTTGAAAGATTCAGAGAATCGCCTTTTGAAGGATCGGTTCAAAAACTAAGCGATCCCGAATTCGGTACATATCGATTCAGGATTGGAGATTATCGTGTAATATTCGACGTTGACGGCAACAAGTTGATCATTCTGCGAGTTGGACATAGGAAAGATATATATCGCGGTATATAAAGTTGACATCGCTGTTTACTGATATTCCCACATTCTGTTCATTCGAATGCCTGCTCCAGTTCCCCTTCTACACCAGCCGCATCTTCCGCAACATCGACTTGAAATACCGCTACGGCGACACCCGGCTGAAAGAAGAAATCTCGCTCACGCAGGCCGCACGCGACAACCTGCCCGACCCGCGCGACTACAACATGAACCCCAACAACGCCCACCTGGTGTTCATCACCCTGCTCGACCTCGACGGCGCGCCGGAAGTCTTCGCCAGGAACGAAAAGGTCAAAAAGAAAGTCTTCGAGGGCCACGACAAGATCACTTTCCGCAACCTGAAGGGTGACATCAAGTTCTTCCTGCCCGTCGACTGGGCCTTCCGCGAAGTCGACCGCGATACCTGACCGAAGACATTATGCTGAAAATCCGCAAACGCTTGCTCCACACCGAAAACGGCCACTTTCTGCTCTCCGGCGTCAAGCTCAAGCACCTGGAAAAGATGCCGCCCGGCGCCGTGGTCTTCGACCCACAGGTCGTGCTGCCGCAAAGCGGGCAGGGGTATGATACCTATATTTATTATAAAAATAGCTATTTCTCAATACGCCAACTACAACTATGGCATAGCGGATATCCTGCACCTGTATCGCACCGATTATCTCAGCTATCATATCCGGCGTGCTTTACTACAATTCGACCTTGCCTCGAGCATTCCCGGCTGGCGCGACGATCACCGACGCCACTCTGGAGCTCTATTGTAATTTTATCTACCAGGGCACGGGCTCGGATGCAGGCGGCGGCACGGTCTTTCCCACCGATTTCGATGTGCACCAGATGTGGCTGCCGTGGGACGAGGGCAAGGAAACACCAGACCACAAAGAGGTTTTTATTGACATTGTACAGCCGATTTTCACCACGAAGTCACCAAGGGCACAAAGTTGGTCTCTGCATATCAGCAATTTTCATTTGCTTTTTCTTCGTGTGTCTTTGTGTCGCTTTGTGTCTTGGTGGTTAACCTTGTGCGCCAGCGGCAATGTCAAATCCGCTTATGATTACGACCCCCTTCGGCAAGCTCAGGGCAGGCTCTTCGGCAAGCTCATCGAGCCGCAGTGACAAAGCTACTCTTACAGACAGCAGACGCCGGTACCCTCCTGGCAGCGGTGGGACTTGACTAGCTGAGAAGAAGCTGGCTTGCAGGCGCCACAGCCAACAACAGCATCAGGCTGTGGGTGAAGAATGATGCGACGTAGGCTACCATTCTAAGATGAGCCTTGCTTTTTTCCGCTGCTGTCCATATCTTATTCAAAACAGAGCCCGCTGCGCATGATCTCTGTTCTTCAGAGGTAAACGGGAGGCTAATTGATATATCAAGTGCAAGAGGAAAAAACATGAGTAAGGACCAACTTCATGAACTGGTTGATGCTTTGCCCGATAACAAAGTGGATGCAGCGGCTGACTTTCTTGGCTATCTTGTGGAAAAAGACCGGAGTCGGCACATTATGACTGTACTCGAAAACGCACCTGAAGAAGGTGAGATGTTAGACCCTGAGGAATTGGAGGCGATCAGAGAGGCTGAAGAAGATATTGCATCAGGTAGGGTAAGACCGTACAGGGAGGTAAAAAAGGAATTAGGCTTGTGAGGTTAATCATTACTGCCAGAGCCGAAAAGGATATACTGAAACTCAGTTTAGATTATCAGCGAAAAGTCGATGCAGCATTAGAAAAATTCTTAACCAGTCCCGAAACTCTTGACCTGAAGAAACTAAAGGGCCAGAAAAGTCACTGGAGAATTAGAGTTGGGGTGTACCGGATTATTCTTCTAATTGTTCGTGAAGAAGATACGGCCTATGTTCTACACGTGCGACACAGACGAAAAGCCTACTGAGAACTTCGCTCGCACAGGATTGCTCCCCCAATCTGCTTGGCCCACCAAGTAATCCTGTGCGGAACTAATGAGCTCGGGAATTCCATCCCGCTGCTCCCACTCTAACGCCTGCTATCAGCGCACTCCCAACCGATATTCAAGACAGTCGAAGCCATAACACGACTTCCACTCCTACACCAGCCGCACCTTCCGCAACATCGACCTGAAATACCGCTACGGCGACACCCGGCTGAAAGAAGAAATCTGGGTCACGCAGGCCGCACGCGACAACCTGCCAGACCCGCGCGACTACAACATGAACCCAACAACGCGCACATGGTGTTCATCACGCAGCTCGGCCTCGACGGCGCGCCGGAAGTCTTCGCCAAAAACGAAAAAGTCAAAAAGAAAGTCTTCGAGGGCCACGACAAGATCACTTTCCGCAACCTGAAAGGCGACATCAAATTTTTCCTG
>CAZVSL010000662.1:0-1490 GCA_964629935.1 uncultured Calditrichaceae bacterium
CGCTGTTGTTGAGCGGAGACTTTCCATACGCGCAGCGCATTTTTGTGAATAAGTCTGGCTAAAAGCCCTCGGAGGAACGGAGGAGGGGGCCAAGACGGTGATAGCAAAAAATGATGTGCAGCTACCCACACAAAATGACATAGAGCCCAAAGTCGAGACCTATTTTCCAAACGCATTTATCTAATTGTAAGCATGAATGACCTTCATATATAACCCAGGCAGGACGTGTGAAGTCGCTTTACGGAAGGAAGCGTAAAATTGTCTGGCGGGAAATGGCGACCAAAAAAATAGTCTGGCAAGACTAGATTAGTGATTCTTAATTGCCATGAGTTAACCCTGACAGGGTTTGAATTATCTAAGAGCTGTGGAAACAGCCTCTTACCAACCCTGTCAGGGTTATTTCTACCGTAATGTTATTCAGGAATCAAGATACTAGGTGTCGTCCTGCGCCGCCAGGGGCAGCCGGAACGCAGCCATTTCGCGGGCATTGCGAACCAGCAGGACCTCGCCGACCAGCACCGGGTGATTCCAGGTCTTGCTTTCGATCGCCGGAAAGCGTGCAAGTTCTGCGAACTTGTCCGGAATAGCCTCAACAAGCGCCAGCTCTCCTTGTTCCGACAACACCAGAAGCATGGCCTGGTCGGCCAGCAGGAATAGCTGACCGGCGCCGTAGCGTCCACCTTTCCACTTGCGCTTGCCATCCTCGAGGTCGATGCATGCGAGAATGCTGCCATCGAAGCCGAATGCGTGGCCCTTATGCACGACGAAATCGCTGTAGTAGGGTTTCAGCCGGTTCGAGGTCCAGCGCTCTTCTACTGACCATCCTTCTGGTCTGTGTGCAACCGAAAGCCGGCGCAAGCCGCTTTCTGCGCTAACACTGATCAAAACATCACCATCCATGGTTTGGGCCGGCTGCACGATGGGATAGCCGGGCCAGGAGTGTTGCCAGAGCAGCGCACCGTCTGTTGGCGCGACGCTGCTCAGACCATCTCCGTTCAGCGCCAGGATTTGCGTAACTCCGTCTATCGTAAACAGATGTGGTGAGCTATAGCTGTCGTCGCCGCGGGGGCCAAACCAGCGCGGCTCACCGCTGGCAAGATCATAGGCGATGAGTGCACCGCTGGCAGTGACGACCACCATGTCCTGAAACACCAGAGGCGAGCCTGAAAAGCCCCAGTAGGGTACTTCTGTATCGGTATCCTCAGCCGCGTTACGCGACCAGACAACAGTACCGTCAGCGGCGTCGAGCACGTTGAAGATGCCGGTCGCACCCAATGTGTAGACGCGACCATCGTGCAGGGTCGGCGTGGCGCGCGGACCGGCGCCGGCATTAGATTCCCAGAACCGGGCGGCGTAGCGGTGCATCCATACCGGCTCGCCCGTGGTGACTTTGTAGCAAGCGACGACTTCCTCGTCGCCGCGCTGCTCCTGGGTGTAAAACAGATCGCCGACGACCGAGCTGGTCCATAAAGTGACATTGGGAAAACAGC
>CAZVSL010000662.1:1500-3367 GCA_964629935.1 uncultured Calditrichaceae bacterium
CGCAAAGGATGACCAGCCCGGACCAAGCGGCCGGCGCCACAACGCCGCCGGCGGCGATGCGGTCCAGTCGGTCCCGATGCGCACGCCGCGGACCACGCTGTTGCGCGCCGGACCGCGAAAGCCGGGCCAATCGGGTCGCGCTTCTGTTATCGCAGGGTTCGGCGCCGGCGTCAGCTCGTCGCCGGCCTGTTGCAGGAGCTGCTGCTCCGGAGTTGCTGCCCACCGCCAGGCAAAGTCATTGTCGAAAGCGCCGGTGAAGCCGCCCGTGCGTACCAGCGTCCACATGCCGCACGCGAGCAGGATTGCCGCAACCATGGTTGCGCGACGCACGCCGTCAGAGAGGCCACGAGCAACCACCGCCCAGACAACGAAGGCAAGGCTCAGGGCCGGGATGGCGTAGATTGGGAACAACATTCCCATCGCACCGGTTGCAATGGACTTGTGCAGGAAGGGGACCGTGGCGAACATCACCGCGACCATCAGGACAATGGCGCCCCAGCGCTCCAAACCGCGTGCACGGCTGAAGAATGCCCACCAAATGATGATCGCCAGGCCGCCAACGAGACCTGCTATCACGCCGTATGCCAGCGCCCCGGGTGCAACAACCGGCACGCCAAACCTGGCCAGCCACTGCAGCACCACGATGGCCACGCCGGGCCAAAGCCGGAGCGGCTTTTGTTCGGATGAAACCTCGCTCTGGCTCTGGCTGGTATCAGGCTTTGTCGTGACTTGTTTTCTCGCTCTTAGCAATGTTTCCCTCCTTATTGAACACGCGCATCTCAATTGCTCGGGTTTTCTGCAAACTCTGCTTCCCAGGGACCAATGCCGGTGATCTGAATTATTGAGACCGTGTCTGCCCAAACTGTATGAATCGCGCCCCGGGCATTTACGTAATAATCACCTGGTCCAAATTCTTTCGCATTTTCGCGCCTTCCGTCCCTTCCAAATGCAACGGCCATTTTTCCCTGCAGAACTGTTACACGCTCATCTTTTGGGTGCGAGTGCGGCGGCATAACAAATTCGCCACTGGCTCTGAATCGCACAGTAAATAGATCGGGACTTTTGGGATTCCCTTCCAGCACAGCGATTTCACATCCTGATGGCAGGTTTGGTGGACATGGTTGCCATTGAATGTCCTCTGCCTGCACAACATGCTGCACAATGCCTTCAGGGAATTTCATTTCTCCCACTGGCGATTGGCCACATCCCATGATGAGTAGGATGCAGGCCAAAGTCAAAAAGATTGATTGTTTCATTCTGCTTCCTCCTGACGACTTATTATTGCTGACATAGCGGAATAATTTGGACGCATCGCCAAAACCTGCAAAAGCACAGCGATTTCAAGGGGTTGCAGCAAGGCCAGGCGCCAAATTTGCAAACTCGTTCGAAAACACGGTGAGCATTCACTTTGCACCGCTACGAGTTTATGGCATTTTAGACGTGCTTGCAGACATGACAATGTCATCTTTGGTGCTGTTCATCAGAACAACCAGTTCTTTTTGCTCTGTTTCAGGCACCTCAAACTTATCCAAAGTCTTCATGAAAGCCGCCATCATCGCATCCCACTCTTGTTCGGTGATATTCAGGTGTTTGTGAGACGATTTCATGGCACGGCCATTATATTTCTCCGGACCACCCGTTGCTTCACACATCATTTCGGTGACACGGAATTTCAGCCCAGCTTTGGGTACCCTGACTCGAGCTTCATTTATGGCAGGATTGGCATTAAGAATATCGTTTGCCAGCACGCGTTCGATGAAATCATCTACAACTGCAGCGATATTATGAACGCCGCCCAGCCGATCATACAGGGACTTTTCTTGCTTCTGCTCCTGCGCTTGCGCCACAGACTTGTTGATCATAACGC
>CAZVSL010000663.1:0-2806 GCA_964629935.1 uncultured Calditrichaceae bacterium
GGGCAGGAACAGGGACAGGCCATGGCCGGGCTCAACGAGGCCGCGTCGCACATCCGAAACTCGATGCAGAGCATGAGCGGCGCTTCCTCGGGAATTGGCTTTCAGGAAATGATGCAACGCTTGATGGGGATGTCCGGCAAGCAACAAGGTATCAACCAGCAGACGCAGGGGCTTGGGCAGCAACAGGGCGGCCTGAGCATGCAGCAGCAGGCAGCCATGCAAAGGCTGGCGGCAGAACAGCAGGCAGTGCGCAAGTCGCTCGAACAGCTCATGAAAGAGGCCGGCAAGCGCTCCGATGTGCTGGGCGACCTGGAAAAGATCAGCAGCGACATGGAGGGCGTGGTTCAGGACCTGCAAAAGCAGAATGTGGACCGCAATACACTCAATCGTCAGCAGCGAATTCTTTCACGCCTGTTGGATGCACAACGCTCTGTGCACGACCGCGACTACAGCCGTAAGCGTAAGGCGCAAACCGGCAAAACCTATACTGCCCTCAGTCCTGCTGAGCTTCCGAACCGCGAGAATGCAGAAAAGGAACGATTGCAGAATGAGCTGCTAAAAGCTATGAAGGAGGGCTATTCCAAAGACTATAAAGAGCTTATTCAGAAGTATTTCGAGGCATTGGCAGCCGAACAGGAATTTGAGAACTGACCTGAACTAAGCAATTTCGATTGTTTGCGGGCCCACAGGTTTTTCCTGTGGTAAAGATCATAATAAGTGTATAAAAAAGACTGAGATTCAAATGTACCGACAGGAAAACAACCAGCCAAATTCTGAATCGAAAATACATCATGCCTCCGCGGCCGGCAGAATGACGGGGCAGCGCCGCGCGCTCTCACGCCATAGCGGCCGTTTGATGCTGGCGGGCATTCTAATCTCATCTTTCTTGCTCTCGGTTTTTGTGCCTGCAAGTGATATCTTAGCGCAACAAAGCATTCGGCGTCAGCCCGGCCAGGAAAAGAACCGCATTCGCATTGCCCAGGATTATGAACGCCGTGGCAACTATCAGCTCGCCCTTAAGATCTACCGCAACCTGTTCGAGCAAGTCCCGAGAAACCAGCTATATTATGAAGGCGTCAAGCGCAACATGATCCGCCTGAAGCAGTTTGACGAGCTTGTGGATATTATTCAAGCGCAAATGACCCTGGCCAACAGTGCAAGATTTCATGCCGACCTGGGGAATGTCTATTACAAACAAGGACGACCTGAGCTCGCCATGCAAACCTGGGAGCAGGCTCTGGCGCAATTTGCCGACCAGAAGCCAACCTACACATTCGTGGCCAACGCCATGATCTCAAACCGTCTCTATGATGAGGCCATCGAGGTGTACGAACGAGGGCGGAGAGAATTCAACCAGCAAAGTCTGTTCGTCTTTGAGCTGGCGAACATCTATGCGTTGCGGCTAAAATACAAAGAAGCCACGTTGGAATATCTGAAGCATCTGGAAAACAATCCCAATCAATTTGCATATATCGAAAGCCGGATCGTCAACTACACGAAAGATGATGACAATGCCCGTGTGGTTGCAGACATTCTGCAATCGCAGCTTCCGAATCACAAGCAAAAATATCTCGTGCGCAAACTGCTGGCAGACCTGTATTTGCGCATCGAGGCATTCGACCTGGCGATCGAGCAATTTCAAATGCTGGAAAATATGGATCCGCCTGAAATTCAACAGGGACGAGACACCGGCAGAGAGCTCTATTTCTTCGCGGAAAAAGCTTTGCGGGCCGGAAAATATGCTTATGCTGAATCGGCTTTTGATCTCATACTGACCAAGTATCCGGATTCTCAGTTTAAACCGCGCGCGTTGCATGGCATTGCCATCGCAAAAAGAGAACAGGGACAACTTCAGGAAGCTCTAACGAAACTGCAAGAGCTGCTACAGCGCACGCAAAAGTCGCCCTGGACAGAAGAAGCGTTGTATTTGATGGGCGAGATATACTTCGAAGATGTGTTTGATATCGACAAGGCGCTCGAAACTTATCATGCCGTTATCCAGCGTTATCCCACCGGCCGCAAAGCGCAGGAGACGCACTTCCGCATCGGCGATTGCTACGCGGCGACGGGTGATTTTGACAAAGCACAAACGTGGTACAAACGCGCAACCAATTTGACGCAACCGGATTCGCCAATGCGAGACCAGGCTAATTATAAAGTTGCATACCTGCACTTCCTGTCGGGTGATTATGAGGCCGCCATGGAATCGCTAAACAAAATTACGGGAAAAATAGGCGCGGACAATACGGATCAGCAATATGTCAATGATGCGCTTGAGCTGACGTTTTTGATAGAGGAAAATCGCGGCAAGTCGGAGGCCGCGCTGAAGGCGTATGCTGAAGCACAAAAGCACAAACTGCAAAATGACAACGGTGCTGCCATCAGGAAATTGAAGGAAATTGTGTCTGATTTTCCAACCGCTGGCGTCATCGACAAAGCGTTGTTGGAGCTGGGCGAGCTGGAAACCAGGCGCGAGAATTTCAACGCCGCCATCGATTACTATAACCTGCTGTTGGAAGAGCATGGTGACAGCGTCTACAATACGCTGGCCCAAAAACGTATCGCTGAAGTTTACGAAACCGGATTGGGCGATCTGCAAAAAGCCTACGAAGCCTACGAGAAAGTGTTGGTCGATTATCCGAACAGTCTGTATTTGGAGGAAGTGAGGGTTAAGTTGCGCGGTTTACACGAGCGGCGTTTGAATAATTGAGTTTCCAGCACAAATCTGAGTGCATCAAGGAGCCGCGCATTACACTCTTTAGTCTGGTTTATTCACGAATCTGCCTTTTTAGCCTGATGCTGAACC
>CAZVSL010000663.1:2816-3358 GCA_964629935.1 uncultured Calditrichaceae bacterium
GGTCGCGCTGAAATCATTGTCCGAAGAATTGATGATTATATCAGAATCGAGTTGTTCCTCTGGTATCTTGCTTGTGATGAACCCCAATACCACGTGCCTGTAACGACCTATCGCAGAAGTCAAGCAGACGGCAGGACGCTTTTTCGTTGAAGATAGATCATCAAAGGGAAATGGAACTAAGACGACCTTACCCTTTGTCCTCGAATGGTCTTCCATCTGCATCAGTATAGATGTCTTCCTCTGCATCTTTCAAGAAATCAAAGGCAGGATTGTCTGCCGCTACATTCAGCCACTCGCTTTCATCGATGTCGTCTTCCTCCGGCAATAGAATGATGAGACGAACCTTACCTTTGCCACGATAGGGTACCGGACTGTCGAGCAGGAGTTGGTTGTGTTTCTTGACAGTAGCTGGAGTTTCGATTGCTTTCATGGTTAATTTGAGTCTGAGTTGTTGTTAACCGATAGCTTAAGAAGCTAAGCATCTTTTAGGCTCTATGTCGTTTTGTGTGGGTAAATTCCAAACGTGCCATTCTATAACGTGA
>CAZVSL010000664.1:0-3357 GCA_964629935.1 uncultured Calditrichaceae bacterium
GCATGATCCAGGGAATCGTGATCGCAAGAGTGACGACTCCGATCACCCACCACTTTTTGATAAGCGCCCGATAGTATCTTCTTAGATCAAGCTTTTCAACTTCTAAACTCTCTTCTTCGTCTAAGAAATAAGACTCCATTACGCTCGCACTCCTGCAGATTAATCGTTGATCCGGTCTACCAAAAAATATACGTTTAAAAGCGTGACGCCAAAACGCAGGATTTCAAAGGCGTCTTTTACTGTGAAACTCTTGCGCTCCGGCAAAAGAATCTGATCGCCGGACCGAATATCCAATTCCTGCAATGTATATGCTCTTTCAAAACCGCTCAACAGGCTCTTTCTGATTTCTCGTCCTGCCCGTTCGACATACATCTTCTTCAAATCGCTGTTGTCATCAGGGCCTTCCGCAAGATCGACAAGCTCCCACAACGAGGCATCGGGTTTGATCAGATAGGTACCGGGTCTGCGAAACGCTCCCAGCAAAGTGACCCGAATGAGGGGATCAACAATTACTATCGGTTCCTGCATGTATGCCGACAGTTTCTCCTGAAGTTCTTGCGACAGAGTTTTCGGATTGTGAGTGATGACCTGAATTTCACCAATAAGCGGAAAGAACACATAACCACGATTGTCTATGAGGTAATCGCCATTTATATCAATACCCTGACTCTTGCCGTCGCCAATTTGCCACGGTTGCCATATCGTCAAGCGCAAAGCGTCTCCCTTACTGAAGCGTTTCACGGGAGACTGAGAGGCCGCCGGTTTGGCCATGAGGGCCAGGAAAAGCAGACCAAAAATAAGAGGAGATTGCCTGATCAACCGTCCCTGATTGAGTACTTGCAGCATTGTTTCATTTCCCTTCTGGTTAGAATTTGGTTAGCGTGAACGATAAAATCTGTATCGCTTTTCCTTGGTATCAAGGTTTAGTTTGCGAAGCAGGCGGAAAACTCTTATGAAATTCACCTTACTCCGACCATATTTTTCACTTCGCAATGCCTTTCTCACTCGAAACACGCCACGGGTGGGGTCTTCAACTATAACTTGCTTTACTTTTTCGGTCAACGGCATTAGTTTCGGATCATAGGTGCGTTTCTGGCTATAGGCCTTACCGCCGGCGCCGGGTTTTCTGGGCGATGGCGCCGAACGCTGCACGTTCTCTGGCTTGCCTGTTTCTTCCTTCTGATGCGTTTCGTCATAACTGCGTTGCGCGCTCTTAGTTATATCGAGGCCAATGGATAGGTCAAAATCGTTCATCGCTTCTTCGAGGGTCTCGTAATAGGAGAGAATTCTGTTAAACTCGAGCATCTCGAAAACATCATAGACCTCGGGGGTCATCTGGACTATTTTCAGGTCCCCGCCCTGCTCGCGTATTCCCTTAATCTCTCCGACAAATACACCCCAGCCGGCGCTGCTCACATAGTTGACTTGCCCCATATCAACGATGATATGCAGATGACCCCGATTGAGGTTTTCGGTGATCTTATTGAGCAAAATAGAACAGGTCATCGTGTCGACATACCCTCGGACCGTCAACATGGCAATGTCTCTACGGGCGCCGACTGTTCCCTGCGATATTTCAATACCTTCCATAAACCTGTATAGCTAAAGCCACCCCTGTTTATTCAGAAATCAAATATAAACAAAATCTGTGCCAGTAACGACAAATTAAGCAAACAAAAGCACTTACCGTATTTTCAGTATTTACAAATCCGTTTTTTCCCAAAGTCTATACTTATACCATCGGCACGCATTCATTTTGTGTTAGGGCGAAACATTGTACCTGATTGAGACAAGCTCGGAAGCCTCCAAAAAATAGAAAACGCATGGAGTAGAACATCTAAATCGCCATGCGTTTCCAACTGTGATGTGGCGTTGACAGCCAAATGCCGTTGGTTTGTTTGTGAAGCTATTTCTTTACGGTTCTACCGCTTAGCATTTTTTGGTACAATCGAACATATTGCAAGGCAGGCGCTTGCAAGAACACATCTTCTTCCATAGCATTTTGAACCACCCTTTGCCATGTCGACTTATCTTTGAAGAACGAGACTGCTTTCTTAACCGCAGCGACAAGGAGTGTGGCATCAGCCTTGTCGTAGAAAAAACCTGTACCACACCTCGTTTTGGGATCAAACTGTTTAATAAACATACTCGGGCTTTCGCCTTTCTTGACGACGGGAACGGTGCCGTAGGCAAGACTACAGAGTTGCCCCAGGCTTGTGCCTTCCCGCGCCGAGGGCCGCAGTGAGATATCGCTTCCTGCCTCGATGAGATGCGCCAGGCGACTATCGGCTTTGAAATTGACGCCAATCTTTTGCGGATATTTCTTTTGCAGTGCCTGCAAGCCATCGTGGAGATAGTGCCGGTATGCGGAGGCCACCAAGATGGTAAGGCCTGATTTGGCGAGCTCTTCGATTGCAGGTAGAAGAAAATCATCATCTTTGTCGCTGTTATAGTCGAAGACAACGCTCACGAGCGGACTACTTTCATCAGCGGTCAAACCAAATTTGCTGCACAGTTCCTTCTTGTTCTCCAGCTTGCCTGACAACTTGTCTTTTGTGTAGTTGGAGACAATGAGCTTGTCGGTTTCCGGATTCCACTCCTGTCCGTCGATGCCAAGATTTATGTTCGGAAAGCTGCCTATCTTTTTCTTCAGAGTCTCAGAGAAAGAATTCTGCTCGATGCCATGGATGGAATTGGTAACATTACTCTCATTCATCAGATTCAGACCATCAGCATACTCCAGACCCGCGTGCAGAAAACTGAACACGTTTTCTTTCGAAAGAATCTCATCAGCTTTTAGCAGCGCTTCAGGCAGCTCGATCAAGTCAGCCAGTGAATTTTCAAACATACCTTGCTCACTGGTTGAATGAACGGAAAGCAGGGTTCGAGAATTCGCGAAAAAAGGATCGTTCTTATAGAGTGTTTTCAGTAGCAGCGGGATCAGGGCTGTTTGCCAATTATTGCAATGGATGATATCCGGTTGCCAATACAACAGCTTGAGGGTCTCCAGGCAGCCGAGTGCAAAGAAGAGAAATCGCTTCGCATTGTCATCATAGAGACTGTTGGAGTCCGGGTCTCCGTACAAACCGGGCCGGTCGAAAAAATCCTTGTGATCCAGAAAGTAGATCTGAACTTTCGAATTGGGAATGAACGCTGACTTGCCATTTGCCTCAAGTGTTTCATTACCGAGTTTGATCTTGAGGCTTTGCAGACGGATAACGTCACGAAGTACGTATTTGCGTTCATTTACAATTCGGTATTTTGGCATCATCACCCGGATGTCGTGCCCCTGACTTTTGAGGAATTTGGGCAAAGCCGCGGTCACTTCAGCCAAATCATTAGTTTTGGCGAACGGCG